>DYBQ01000008.1:29967-62811 GCA_019418545.1 Clostridiales bacterium
CGGGAAAGACCTGTTTCAGGATTCCCTTTGCGCAAAAGGCCGTATATCCAAGGTTTGGTTGGAAGTGGAAAAAGAAATTTCAGAATATGAGACAGAAAAAGTTTCTATCCCCATCCAGCAGGATTTTTCGCCATTTTTGGAGGCTTTGTGTGAGGCTCCCGCTGTCCCTGAATCTCAAATTTCTAACGAGCCGCCGGAAGGCATTCTGTGTGTGGAGCTGGAAGATGGTGTGGAATTTTGCTTGGAATTATATCATGGAGGATATGTGGCGTTTTCAGGGATAGACGGAGTGGCCTTTCAGATGGATGCTTCTATTTTCAACACTTGGCTGCAATATTGTCAATAAAAAAACAGGATGTGCCAAAGGGAGAAACCCTCAAAAGCACATCCTGTTTTTCTATCAATCAATATAAAATCGAGCCGTATTTGGCAGCTAACGGGGAAAGGATTTCTTCCTCCAATGCGCAGTTGCTGTCTATAATCAGACGGCCTGGAAAATATCGCAATGCTGCTTCCAAAACCGGCAGACTGTCTGTCTGTACGGCAATCGGCTGCCTGGTCATCGCCGCTTCTTTGGCCAGCCACTGGGCATCGTCAGGGGTTTCAATCCGCACCAGCGTTGCATTGGCCACTTCATCGTCAATGTCAATCAAATCCTCTGCCAAGCCTCCATTACAGTCAAAAGGCTCGCTGAGGATAATGTCATCACCCAGAAAAAAAGCTTCCGACTCAATAGCAGCTGCATAGTTGTCAGCATCTTCATACAAGTCACAAGGAATTTCCCGTGAAAAATCACAAGCTCCCAATGCCGCCAACTGTTTATCTGTCAAATGTACCCCGCCAATTAACGGAATGCCTGCATCCAGAAAGCCCGTACACTGCTTGGCAAACATTTCCGGCGAAAGCGGAATGCCATCCTCATCCTCTGCCTCTGGCAGTGCAAGCAGTGGGATACTGGCATGGGGAAGCACTTCCTTCAGCATTTCCAGCATCTGCTCCGGCGTCAGATTGCCTTCCAGGCCAACGGCATCAGCACCCATGGCCTGCAGAACAATCACAGCCGGCAGCAGCGTGCCGCCGGATAACGTTTTCCCTGAAGAATCCACCGTCAGGGAAGCGAGCACCGGCAGCTTCTTTCGTTTTGCGGCCAGCATGGCTGCCCGTAAATCAGAAAGGCACTGATGTCCCGATAAAAACAGGAAATCCGCTCCGGCTTTTACCAGCTCGTGGACCTGCGCACGATAAAATTCATAAATATCGTCAAAATCCTCTTCTCCCAGCGGCGGAACAAAAAGCCCGGTAGGCCCAAGCATGCCTCCCACCGGCAGCCCAAGCGGTTCAGCAGCTTTTTTTGACAGACGCATCAGCTCAAAATTCAACTCTTTCATGGAGTCTTGCAGGCCAAATTCTGCCAAAGCCGCCCCATTGCCTCCGGCAGTGGGGGCAAGGAGCAGCGAAGCGCCGCTGTTCTTAGCCTGTGTAAACATTTGAGAAATCGCTTGTGGATTTTGGCAATACCATTTTTCCGGGCATTCCCCAGGCGGCACCATTCGAACCAATGAAGCAGAGGGGGCAGCTATAACGGCAGGAAGAGAAAAAGGGAAGCTCATGGCACTATCCTTTCTTACAACACCTTGATTACATGCTTTCCGGGACAGTAATCTTCATCAGATTCAGCACGTTGCAAATCACGGTTTTGGTAGCCAGGCACAATGTCAGCCGGGCAGCCGTCAGGCTTTCTTCCACGCCCTTGACACGGCAGGCATTATAGAACTTGTGGAACAGGGTTGCAGCAGTAATCACATAGCGGGTAATCCGAGCCGGGTCATAATCCCGTGCTGCACCAATAATTTCGTCGGTATAGGCAGACAGATGACGAATCAACTCCACTTCTTCGGGAGCCGTCAGCAATGCCAGCTCTTCATCGCTGCATTCTCTGGGAGAAATCCCGTCAGCTGCCAATGCTTTCAAAATACTGCAAATCCGGGCATGGGCATACTGGACATAATATACCGGATTCTGGGCGTCCTGCTGAATGGCCAAATCCAAATCAAAGTCCACCGCAGAATTGGCTTCCCGCATGTTAAAGAAGAAACGAGCGGCATCTACCGGTACCTCATCCAGCAAATCGGAAAGCTGAATCGCCTTACCGGTACGTTTGCTCATCCGAATCGGCACCCCATCCTTCATCAGGCGCACCAGCTGCATCAACACCACGTCCAGCTTTTCGCCGTCCAGTCCAATCGCATCCATGGCGCCCTTCATCCGGGCCACATGGCCGTGATGGTCGGCGCCCCAGATATCGATGCAGCGCTCAAAACCGCGGTCAAACTTATTCTTGTGATAGGCGATGTCGGCGGTCATATAGGTGGGATTACCGTTCTGACGCACCAATACTTCATCCTTGGGCTGCTCGTCATCTTTGGTCTTTACTTTGGCATATTTGGCCGTAAAATCTGCGCCCTTATACCAGATAGCGCCGTCCTGCTCATAGGTCAGGCCCTTTTCGGTCAGCAAATCCACCACGGCCTTCACTTCACCGTCTTCATGCAAACGGCTTTCCAGGAACCACTCATCATATTCAATGCGGTATTTTTTCATATCCGCCTTCATTTTGGCAATGTTCTGGGGCAATGCAAAGGAAACCAGCGCATGACGCCGCTCCTCCTCGGTTTTGCTCATCAGCTCATCGCCATGAATGTCGGCATAAGCCTTCGCAAAATCTGTGATGTAGTCGCCGTGATAGCTATCCTCCGGCAGCTCCGGGGCATTTTCCCCGGCAAACAGCTGCTGATACCGGATGCTCAAAGACAAACCAAATTTTTCAATCTGATTGCCAGCGTCGTTCACATAAAACTCACGCCACACATTATATCCGGCAGCATCCAGCACGGCAGCCAGGCAATCGCCCAGTGCGCCGCCCCGGGCATTTCCCATATGCATAGGACCAGTGGGGTTGGCAGAGACAAACTCTACCATCACTTTTTTCCCCTGGCCATAATCGCTGCGGCCATACTCTGCTCCCTTTTCCAGAATGTCCCGAAGCACGTCGCCCTGGAACCGGGGGCTGAAAAAGAAATTCAAAAATCCCGGTCCGGCAATTTCCATTCTTTCAAAATAGGTCTTGGACAAATCCATATGAGCGGCAATCGCTTCTGCAATTTTGCGGGGAGCTGCACGGAATGCCCGCGCTCCTGCCATTGCGGCATTACAAGACCAATCGCCGTGGCTGCGGTCTGCGGGAATTTCCAGATTAAATGCGGGAACCTCAGCCTGAGGCAAATCCCCAGCTTCCATTGCTTTCTCTATGCTGTTAATAATGGCGCACCGAAGCTCCTCCGTCGCCTGCTGTACTAATTTAGACATTTTATGTTGCGGCCTCCTTTACAGTAATGGAAATTTCGTTGTTGCTGGACAGGTTGGAATTGATATCCAGCGTATAGCGCACCTGCAGACTGCCCCCATCTTCTCCAAGAGTAGAAACAAAACTGCTGGTAAAGACCCCTACCATCAATTGACCATAGCCGGTATCATATTGGCACAGATGGCGCTTCCCCTTTTCCAAAATTAAACGGGTTGCGGAATTATCCCGCATGAGCGTAACCTTATCATCCCTCTCCACTTTGAGAATGGAGGTTTGATAACGGTTCGGGTCATCTTCATCATATTCTTTATAGGCAATATACCAATGGTCGCCTTTTCGGACATAGGAACCCAGCGTATCAATGCGGATTTCTCCGGTTTCACCATCCACCTGCTGTTTTCCCACAATGGAAATCATATAATCTTCCTTCATATGGCATTCCTTTTCTCTTGTTTCAATATCGGTCAATGTCAATGTGGGAAACCTCTCCCTGTACATCCTGCTCCAAAAAGATTCCCGCCACACCGGAAAATCCTTCGGTACGGTCGCTGACATAAAAATGGTGCCGGCCCGCTGTGCAATGTCCAGTAAGAAGGTTCATTTGCTCAAGCAGCGCTACGCAGTGGCGTGCAGCTTCCCTTCCGCTGTTAATCAGGGTAACATCTTCCCCCATCACCTGCGAAATCACCGGTGCAATAATGGGATAATGAGTACAGCCCAAAATCAGGGTATCCACACCGGCCTCTTTCACCGGCGTTAGATATCTTTCTACAGTCAGCCGGGTAAGCGGGTCCTCCGGCTGTACAAATCCGTTTTCCACCAGCGGAACAAACAGTGGGCAATCCTGCCCAAACACCTGAAAATCAGGATTGATAGCTGCCAGTTCTTTTTGATAAGAACCGCTCCGAATGGTGGCGGTTGTCCCCAACACCCCGATTTTTCCATTTCGAGTGGCTGTAGCAGCCTCACGGGCAGTGGGCCGCAATACGCCTACAAACGGCACACCAAGTATATCGCTGAGCAATTCCCCTTTCGGGCCTGCTACGGAGCTCACTGTACCACAGGCTGCCAAAATCATTTTAACGTTTTTGGACTGAAGGAACGCTATATCCTGGCGGGCATATTTCACAATGGTTTCCCTGCTTCTGCTGCCATAGGGGACTCGGCCCGTATCTCCAAAATAAACAATATCTTCATGGGGCAGCAAAGCTGAAAGAGCCTTAAAAGCAGTCAGCCCTCCCAAACCGGAATCAAAAACGCCGATAGGGCGGTTATCCATGTTTGCAACCAATCCTTTCTATCACAAAAGCAAGCACTTATCCCTGTACACCGGCAGCCTTCATGGCATAGTCAATGAGTTTATCCATCAGCTCTTTTCCAGAAACCCCACAGGCTTCCCAGAGCTTCGGATACATGCTGATAGAAGTAAAGCCTGGAAGGGTATTCAGCTCATTCAGCAGCACCTTGCCGTCAGATTCGCGGACAAAGAAATCCACCCGAGCCAGGCCCTTACAGCCCAGCATCCGATAAGCGCGCACGGCGGTTTTTCGGATTTCCTCTGCTGTTTCTTCCGAAAGCCGTGCCGGGATATACAGCTGAGAGGTACCGTTTTTATACTTATCATCATAGTCATAGAAGGCAGCGGAAGCACCGATTTCCCCTACGATAGAGGCTTCTGGATATTCGTTGCCCAAAACGGCACACTCGACCTCCTGGCCCACAATCCCCTCTTCCACGACGATTTTGCTGTCTTCCCGGGCAGCCTTTGCCACAGCTTCATCTAACTCTTCAATGGAGTTTACTTTGCTGACGCCAACAGAAGAGCCAGCATTTGCAGGCTTGACGAACACGGGAAAATCCAGACGCTGGACAATTTTGTTTTTAATCGTCTCTGCTGCCGCTTCATATCGATGGGCAAAGAACCACAAATAATGCGCCTGCTCAATCCCGGCATTGGTCAGGAGCGAATGTGCAACAGCCTTATCCATACAAATTGCAGAAGACAACGTATCACACCCTACATAGGGAATCCCTGCCAAAGCAAAGAGCCCCTGCATGGTGCCGTCCTCGCCATTTTTTCCATGAAGTACCGGCACAATAACATCCACCGGGATAACCTGTACGCCATTGCCGCCCAGCACCACGATTCCATGGGTAACGCGGTCGGGGCTGAGAAAAGCGGGCTTACAGCCAGCATCTTTTTCCCAGCTTCCATCCGGCAGTGCATCCACAGGACCTGGATATAACAGCCATCGTCCGTCTTTGGTGATGCCCAGTGCAATCACATTATATTTTTCCTCATCCAGCTGCCGTAAAATATAGCTGGCAGACATCAGAGAAACCTCATGCTCGGAAGAACAACCTCCAAAAAGCACGGCAACATTCTTTTTCATAGAAGAAACCACAACCTTTCCTGATTTCAAAATGGTCGCTTTTCTGAAATTTAATCATACCACACCATTGGCTTCGGCGCAACTGACAGAATGGCAAAAACCCATGAGGCAGCCCGTTTTTTTCTGGCAAATACGATTTTAACTGGTAATCTTCAGTTTTTGATTTCCCCTTTACGCAAAAAGGACTCTGTCAAAACGACAGAGTCCCTATGGATTTTTATCAATTTATGCCCGTGTTTCAATGCTGCACACTGTTTCAGCAGGACAATACTCATCCCGAATAATCTCGCCAATTGAATCGGCTATAATATGGCCGCTGCGGGGATTTTTTACACTCTCGATTTTTCCCTTTACCTCAGCTTGTACGTCACTGTATTCAAAGGCCAAATCGCAGTTTTCCATCTGGCAGTCTTCCAGCACCAGCCCTTTTGCGTAACACAGCGGCTGCGTCCCAATAATCCGGCAGCGCCGCAATGTCAGGTTTTCACAATACCATCCCAGATATTCTCCTTTTACCACGCTGTCCTCTACCGTCACATTTTTACTGTGCCAAAAAGCATCCTTGGTGTCCAGATTGGAATTTCGAATTATCATGTTCTCCACATATTGAAAAGAATATTTTCCCTGCATAGTCAGCCCATCGATTTCCAAATCCCGGCATTGGAAAAAGGGATATTCTGAAACCAGCCTGGTGTCTCGAATCTTCATTCCCCGACAAATCCATCCAAATTCCGGCGACGAAATATCACAATTTTCCACCGTTGTATCATCACATTCCCGCAATGCCTTAATCCCTTCCATCCGGCAATTGCGCAAAATCATTTTTTGGTCATACCACAGGGCTGCACGACATCCTTCCGTCATCCGGGAATTTTCCACTAAACCGTCTGTTACATGCCAAAAAGGATACCGCAAATGGAAATCGCAGTTTTCCACTTGGATATTCCTGCATTCCTTGAGCGCTGATTCTCCATCTTCAGGACCATCAAACATACATCCAACAATTTGGGCATCGTGAATGCCATATAAGGCGCGTTCCTGACCAAAGGTATCATTCCGATAGGTTTTCATGTGTAATGCCTCCAATGGAATCAATAAAAAATAAGTTGGAGCTTCCCTTATTGCAGCCGCTGGAAACGACTCCTTTTTTATTATACTCCAACTTTACTTTTGTGTCTAATATCCATTTGATATCGCAGCCCATAGATAAAAGGCATAGGATTTTTATGTAAGGGAGCTGGGAGAAGCCCCCTTGTTTTATTTTTTCTTTTTCTTATCAAAGGAGGGGTTAAAGGCATAAAAATTCCGGCTGTCCAACTGGTCAGTTAAAATTCGAAGTCCTTCTCCAAAGCGCTGGTAGTGAACGATTTCCCTCTCCCGCAGGAACTTAATGGGGTCTCTCACATCAGGGTCATCTGCATACCGCAAAATATTGTCATACGTGAGCCGGGCTTTTTGCTCAGCGGCAAGGTTCTCGTTCAAATCGGCAATAGGGTCGCCTGTAACCGCCAAGCCATCCGCGCTAAAGGGAGTACCACTGGCCGCTGCAGGGTATACACCGGTAGTGTGGTCCACAAAATAAGCATCCCATCCGGCCTTTTTTATATCTTCCGGGCTCACATTCCGGGTAAGCTGATAGACAATCGCGCCCACCATTTCCAGATGTCCCAGTTCTTCTGTACCTACTGAAGGGTCACAGTGGTATACTGATAAAACATCCTCTTTTATGTCCATTATTTCTTGATTTTTTCTATATTTGATAACTAAATATATAGAGGCGATAACCTTATTCCCTGTCCAATATAACCGTAAATTTGCAGCCTCTTTCTTCCTTATTCTCTGCGGTAATACTTCCTTTACTAATGGTCAAAATACGTTTGACCAGTGCAAGTCCCAGTCCGTTTCCTTCCTGTTTGTGAGAACTGTCTTCCTGATAAAATTTATCAAATAAACGGTTTCGCACATCTTCTGAAAATCCAGGACCTTCATCCTCCACTGTAAACAAAATCTGCTTATCCTTTTGGTACAAACGAATGGTTATTACCCCTTTTTGGGGGCTGAATTTGATGGCATTCCCTATCAGATTATCCCATACATGGTGCATTAGGCTTTCATTACCCAAATATGTTATTTCGTCCATGACTACATCGAATTCAATCTCTTTCTCAGTCCATGCGTTTTCTAATGCCAAAATGGATTGACGGATTTGCTCGTCTAAACTAAACGGTACACGATGAGTGGAGATTGTTTGATTTTCCAGTTTTGAAAGAAGCAAGATGTTACTAACTGTTGTAGAAAGTCGTCTGGTATTAAAAAGAATCCTTTCTATATATTCGTTTTCTACTTCATCAATATTATCCGTGCTTTGCAAAAGAGTAGTATATCCTTCAATGGCGTTAATCGGCGTTTTGATTTCATGAGAAACACTGGAAACAAAATCAGATTGCAGCATCTCGGTAGAGCTCAATTCCTGTGTCATCAAATTGAAGCCCGCATAAAGTTCCTGTATCTCTATAGAGGTTGACTTTGTTTCCAGCACTGTATTCAATTCACCATCCGCCACTTTTCTCATGGCTTCGCGTAGTTTGGTAATGGGTTCAAAAATAATTTTAGACAAAAATCTTGCTGCAATGGTGCCGATAATTAATGCATAGAGATTGAGCTGCAAAAAAAGAGGAATGTGAGTAGAAAAGGAAAAGAGCCACTCCATAAATTGAGCTATTCCAAAAGCCGACAAGATACTAAACATGACCAGCATTCCAACCGACAGCGTTAGTCTCGTTCGCAGGCTTAATCTGATATGCTTTGGAGGCTCCCTTAATTTATCGTATTTTTCCTTAGCTTTTGTTGCTTTCATAACTTTTCCACCTTATATCCCACGCCCCGCATGGTCACAATCCGAAAATCCTCATTTTCGCGCAATCTTTCCCTCAACCGCCCAATATGTACGTCAATAGTATGGGTATCACTATTGGAATCGTATCCCCATACATCATCCATAAGTTGCTGTCGTGTAAAAATTCTTCCGGGATAAGAGACTAATTTGTAAAGCAACATAAATTCTTTTTGGGGAAGGACCATCTTCTTATCCCCAAATGTGACGGTAAAAGTGTCATATTCCAAAACTGTACCGCCAATGCTCTGCCTGCGTTCATGAATCATTTGCGCACGGCGCAGTAAAGCCTGTACGCGAAGAACCATTTCATTGACGTTAATGGGCTTGACCATATAATCATCGGTACCCGACAGAAACCCCATTCGCATATCGTCAAAAGCATCCTTGGCAGTAATCATTAAAATTGGGGTAGTGTTCCCTGCATCACGAAGGGAACGGACAAGTTCATACCCATCCATTTTGGGCATCATGATATCAGAAATAATCAAATCATAATGCTCTTCTTCTATCGCGTCAAGAGCTTCCTTGCCATTAGATACTTCTTTTACACTATACCCGTTTTTAATCAAAACATGGGCAAACAGATGGCGAAGCTCCCTGTCATCCTCGACAACCAAAATTTTTAACATTTTGTCTACCCCCTAAGTTATGTTATCTTGTTTTTACTTTTTGAAAATTAACAGGTTCTATTGTGTCACTGGATATCATTCAAAAGCTACCGAAGTAGTGATTTCTTTTCATACAATAGTTGATATAATAGTATTCAGATATCCGAATAATGTCAATCATTCAGAAAAACTTTTAAGCCTTAGTGCAACTGTAATCGCGTCGATAAGGTGAGTTGTTTTTTCTAAAGTGATTGCCCATAGTAAACCAGCAGAAATACGCCTGCATTTGCACAGTATATGTAAATTCACAACAATACTGTGCTTTTGCAGGCGTATTTTTATCATTCAATATTCTAATTGTTCATGGGAAACAGCCAAATTTATATTGTTTTCCCGGCAAAATGTCAAAGCTGCCTACAAATTATCCTTTCTTTGCACAGGAACTACAGCCAACACAGGAATGGCTATTCTCCCAAAGTTCATTGGCCTTGGGTACCCAACGGTCTGCATATGGCTTACATTTTTTATATAGGTCATCGATATCTTCCGGAGACTGCATATCGGTGGAATGTGCCCCAGAACGTTTCACCATCTCACGCAGAGCTTCGGGATTTTCCAGCATGGGACAGGGGCGCAGCATATTTTTATTGAAAGGCTGCCCTTCCTTATACGCCATAAACAGGGGACGTTTATACGCTTCCAGCAGGGTATGTTCCCGAATGTTGGAATCCGCATAGTGGATAAACGCACAGGGTTCGATATCGCCATTGGCATTGATGTGCAAATAATTGCGGCCGCCGGCAATACAACCGCCCACATATTCGCCGTCATGCTGAAAATCAATGGTAAAAATCGGCTTGGTATCTCTATAAGCGCGGATGCGGTTGTACATAATCTCACGCTGCTCGGGAGTGGGAAGCAGTTCCGGGACTGCGTCGTTTCCAACAGGCATATAATGGAAGAACCAAGCGAATTTGGCCCCCATTTCAACCAGCATATCCATATATTCCTCCGAGCTCAAAGAGTCCACATTGGCAGAGGTATAGCAGCAGGAAGCACCAAAGGGAAGTTTTTTCGCCTGCAAGAGACGCATAGCCTGCATGACCTTTTGATAGGTCCCTTTTCCGCGTCTGGAATCGGTGGCTTCTTCAAAGCCTTCGATGCTGATGGCCGGAATAAAGTTCTTTACCCGGAGCATTTCGTCGGCAAATTTTTCATCAATCAGAGTACCGTTGGTGAAAGCAAGAAATTCACAATCGGGGTGCGCTTCACAAAGCCGGATAATATCATCCTTGCGGACAAGTGGCTCGCCGCCGGAGAAAATATACATATAGGTACCCATTTGCGTTCCCTGCCGAATAATGTCGTCCAACACCTCATATTCCAGGTTCAGCTGATGCCCGTATTCGGCTGCCCAGCAGCCGGTGCATTTCAGGTTACAGGCAGAGGTAAGGTCCATCAGGATGGCCCAGGGGATGTTGCACCCATGTTCTGCTTTCCATTGTTCCTGGCGGCCGTATCCTACTAAAGAGGTATTGACGATAAAGTTCTCGAAAAACACTTTGCGGACCTCAGGGTCAATGTCGGTCCAAAGGCTTTTCATAAGCTGATACCAGTTGTTGTCAGGATTGCTAATGATATTTCTGAATACATTACGCTGGCTGAGAAATCTATCATCTCTGTCAAACTTATCGGCCCATGCCAACAGCTTTGGCAGGCTCTTGTCAGGGTCTTCGTCCAGATATTTCAGAATCTGCTTAACCGCAAAGGCCTGCATATTCTCTTTCATGGTTTTATCGCTCATGGTAGACATCCTTTCTAAAAATACGGCTTTCGCCTTGTTTTGTCCTCCATGATAAAAGCACTTCTTCAACTCATATTCAATTCTTCCTCAACGATTGTTGATGTACTGTTGAATAACAGTTTAATAATATTGTCTATACTCTGTAAGGAAGGTACTACCAAACCATATTATGAATGGAGGAAATGAAATTGTCACCTCACAGTGAGTCCATAAGCAACGTCTTAAAACATCTTGCCGTTAACCAAACTACAGGCCTGTCATCTGCAGATGTATCTGCTAGAAGAAGCAAGTATGGAGAAAATAAACTCCGTGAAAAGAAAAAGAAAACCACTTTTCAGCGTTTTCTGGAACAGTTCAAGGATGTCATGATTCTCATCTTGATTGCTGCCGCGATTATCTCTTTTGTTGTTATATGCATTGAAAAGAATTGGGGAGAACTCTTTGAGCCAGCACTGATTTTGCTCATCGTGATTCTTAACGCAATTATGGGTGTATATCAAGAAGGCAAAGCGGAAAAGGCGCTGGACGCTTTAAAAAATATGTCTGCCCCTCATGCTCGTGTTATACGTAACGGCAAAGAAGAAATCATTGCTGCCGCCGAACTGGTTCCCGGCGATATCATACGCTTGGAGGCTGGAGATTTTGTCCCCGCAGACGCAAGGCTCCTACACAGCGTAAGCCTTAAAAGTGAGGAATCAGCCCTGACTGGTGAATCGGTTCCCTCTGAGAAGGATGCTGGTGCCCAAGTCTCCGAGAAAGCAGCTCTTGGTGATCGTAATAATATGGTCTTTTCCGGCTGCAGCATTACCTATGGCACTGCCACCGCTGTAGTTACCGCAACAGGGATGGATACCGAAATGGGAAAAATTGCAAATCTTCTGGAGCATGAAGAAGAAATGCAGACCCCTTTGCAGCAGAAGCTTGCAAAGCTGGGAAAATATCTCGGTATTATGGCCCTTGCTGCCTGCGCCATCATTTTTGTGGTAGGCCTTGTCAATGGCATCCCGGTTCTCGAAATATTCATGACAGCTGTATCGTTGGCTGTATCCGCTATTCCTGAAGGATTGCCCGCCATCGTGACCATTGTGCTGTCTATCGGTGTACAGCGGATGGTCAAGAAAAACGCATTAATCCGTAAGCTTCCCGCTGTGGAAACCTTGGGAAGCGCTTCGGTCATCTGTTCGGACAAAACCGGCACTTTAACACAAAACCGTATGACTTTGATTAGTGCTTATTCCGACGGATATCTGGACCCTGAAAACATTAGCAGCAATAACACGGAAAATATCCGTAAGCTTTTGCTCTATGGTACTCTCTGCTGCGATGGTTCTGTCACTTTTAACGGCAGCGAAGAGCTTCATATTGGTGACCCCACCGAAACCGCCATTGTTCTGGCAGCGCATAAAAACGGTATGCCCAAGGACGAACTGAACAAAAAATACCCTCGTCTGGCAGAGATTCCCTTTGATTCAAACCGTAAGTTGATGACCACCGTCAACAAAATCGACGGTAAAAATGTCGTGATTGTCAAAGGTGCATTTGATGTCATGGAGCCGCTGTGCGTCAAGGGCGATATAAAGACGGCAAGGTCTATCACGGAGTCCATGAGCGAAAAGGCATTGCGTGTTCTTGCAATCGCATATAAAGAAATTGAGACTGTCCCCGAAGAACCCACTTCTGAAGAGCTGGAAAATGGGCTTACCTTTATGGGACTTGTGGGGATGATTGACCCACCAAGACCCGAAGCCAAAGAGGCAGTTGCCGTGTGCCGAAAAGCCGGTATCAAGCCTGTTATGATTACTGGCGACCATGTGGTGACCGCGTCGGCTATTGCACAGGAATTGGGAATCCTTGGGGAAGGAGACCGTGCGATTACTGGCACAGAACTGGACGCTATGACCGACCGGGAGCTGGATACACAGGTGGAAAACATTGCAGTTTACGCCCGCGTATCTCCCGAAAACAAAATCCGCATTGTCAAGGCCTGGCAGCGGAAAGGGCAGGTGGTATCCATGACCGGCGATGGCGTTAATGATGCGCCGGCTTTGAAAGCTGCCGACATCGGCTGTGCCATGGGCATCACCGGTACAGACGTTGCCAAGGGTGCTTCTGATATGACTTTGACAGATGATAATTTTGCCACCATTGTAGACGCAGTCCGTGAAGGCCGCGGCATTTACGCCAATATCAAAAAGGTGGTAGGCTTCCTGCTGGGCACCAATATCGGTGAAGTCATCACAGTATTTATGGCCATGCTGCTGTGGCACAAAACGCCTTTATTATCCATGCAGCTTCTTTGGATAAACCTCGTCACCGATTCTATGCCGGCCATCGCTTTGGGAATGGAAGCAGTGGAATCTGATGTCATGGAGCATAAGCCGAAGCCGAAAAATGAAGGGATTTTTGCCAATGGACTTGGAGTCCGAGTCGTGCTGCAAGGTATCATGTTCGCCATACTCTCTTTGGTTGGCTTTAAGCTGGGCGAAAACATGACTGGCACGTTGGAGGGCGGCCAGACCATGGCATTTATAGTGCTTTCCCTCTCGCAGATTGTTCAGGCATTCAATATGCGTTCGGAACATTCCTTGTTTAAAATCGGGCCTTTTTCGAACCATAAACTCAACTGGGCCGCACTTGTCTCTGTCTTATTGGTTGCGCTTGTGCTGTTTACACCAATACGAATTGCTTTCAATCTGGTGATTCTCCCTGCACAGCTGTACCTTATCGCTCTGGGGTTAATCCTTGTTCCAATTGTAGTTATGGAGCTTTCAAAAGCCTTGGGGCTGATTAAACACACGCACTGATTCATGCTCAAACAAGCCGCCCTGACCCGGCGGCTTGTTTTGAGTTAAAAATATGGTGAACCAATGAACGATAAAGGAAAAAAATACGAAATTCGATTCTGCGCTTTCTGCCTATGGCAATCTGTCTTTGCCTTATGGGAATTTATCTATTCTCTGATACAAAAATTACTGCTGAAAGCGTTGTCACATATGCGCCAAAAACACCCTTACTTGCAGCTATCTTTTTACTTTTCCTGTATGCAGCGAAAAGTCTCACGGTTTTCATGCCAATTATCATCCTGCATATTGCGGGGGGATTTTTGTTTTCCACGCCGCTGGCGTTAATTGTCAATATAGCAGGTACGTCCATTACTTTTGTGCTGCCGTATTTGGTAGGAAGATTTTCTGGCGCTGATGCTATGGAACATGTACATAGGAAAGTCCCCCAAATTGAAAAAATCGTATCGCGAATCGGCAACGACAGCTTCTTTCTCAGCTTTATTTTGCGTGCAGTATCCTGTTTGCCTGGTGATGTTGTCAGTATGTTTTTGGGCGCCAAGCGAGTACCTTTTTCAAGCTATTTTTTAGGGAGCTTCCTTGGTACGCTGCCGGGCATTATTACTGAAACTCTAATTGGTTTTAGCATTACAGACCCTTCATCTCCTATGTTCTGGATTTCGTTTGGGCTCACTGTACTGATTAATGTTGGCTCGGTTACCGGATACGTGATATGGGACCATAAAAAACGAAAAAATGAGACATGAGCCGCCAAAAAACAGGCGATGTCTCGCTTAAAGTGTGTAAATATCCGGCACAAGGAGCCGGGAGAAACTTGAAGGAGGCTTGCATATGGAGCTTAGCAAAGAACAAATGAAAAAACTGTCCAAGTGGCTGATTGGAATCGTTACAGCCTGCATCCTAGTCTATCTTGGCATTCAACATATCGGTGTGGTCGCCAGTGCGGTATCCTGGATTGTAGACCTGATTTGGCCACTTATCCTTGGTTTCTTTTTTGCGCTGATTTTGAACGTACCATTGCGTTTCTTTGAAACGCGCATCTGGAAAAAAACCAATAGGCCCATCCTGCAAAAGCTGCGCAGACCTGTTTCTTTTATAATCTCTCTTTTGGTAATCCTTGCTGTCATTGTGGGTGTTGTCTTGCTGGTCATACCGGAACTTGTGAATGCTATAAAAGTGATTTCACAAAGCGTCATGGGACTTATCAATGAGCTCAGTGCCATGGACGAAGCGGAACTGGCAGAACTCCCGTTTGGAAATGCGCTGTTGAGCATTGACTGGGACGAACTTCTCAATTCGTTGCAGACCTGGCTGAAAGACCAGAGCGGGAACATCATGGATACCGCATTTGGCACCATAGGCTCCATCGTTGGTGGGGTATTCAACTTCTTTATGGCGTTTATTTTTGCCATCCATGTTCTATTTGGAAAAGAAAAGTTAAAAAAGCAAGCCACTCGTTTGATTCAAGCCTGGTTTCCAAAAGGATTCGGTTCCTGGTTTATCCATGCCGCCTCTGTTGCCAACACCAACTTCCGGAATTTCGTATCTGGACAAACACTGGAAGCGATGATTCTGAGTTCTCTTTGTATAATCGGTATGCTGATTCTCCGTCTTCCTTACGCTCCCATGATTGGCGCGCTGGTGGGGGTTACCGCGTTTATCCCAATCGTTGGTGCTTGGATAGGCGCTATCGTCGGTGCATTTATGATTTTTACGATAGACCCCATCAAAGCGGTTATTTTTGTCATTTTCCTACTGATTCTACAGCAGGTGGAGGGGAATATTATATACCCGAGAGTCATGGGCAGCCGTGTAAACCTACCGGGTATTTGGATTCTGGCTGCAGTCACCATTGCTGGCGGTATCGCCGGTCCTGCTGGAATGCTGCTTTCCGTACCCATTTCCTCCACTATCTATGTCCTTGTGCGTGAAGCTACCCAAAAACGGGAACAAAAACTTGGTATTAAATAAAAATAACAACCAAGAGCCATAGTCCCGGTTGTTATTTGAAAACAACTATTATATGAGGGCAATCAGTTCTTTTGGGGCATTCAAATAAGCAATCGGCCCATAAGGCTCTGCATCCTCTTTTTTTCGGAACCCCCAGCCATAAATTACGGCTGCAAAATCAACATCAAACTCCTGGGCTCCTTTTCCATCAAAGGCACTGTCTCCCACTAAAATGCACTCCTCTGGCAGTACACCTGTCAGATGGCAGGCTTCTTCCAACAAATCCCGTTTACTCTCACCGTTTTGATAAGCACAAACCACATCAAACAAGGAAGAAATTTTCAGGTCGTCCATCATACGATGGATAAACCGGCGGTGCTTCAGGGTAGATACAGCCAACTTTAGGCCTTTTTCTTTTAAAGCTTCCAGTGTCTCCTTCATTCCCGGATATAATGGCGCAGGAAGAGCAATCCCCTCCAACGCATACCTTTCCCGATATTCAGCCACAGCTCGGGAAATTTCCTCCGGGCTCATTTGAGGCCACAGCTTGGCAAATCCATGTTCCAAAGAGCCTCCAATTACACCAAAAAAATCCTCCCTTTCAGAATGAGGTTCATACCCCATTGCTTCGGCAGTGGCGTTATAGCAGTGCTGGATGCCAGGGGAAGTGTCTGCCAATGTGCCATCAAAGTCAAAAATGATTAGCTTTTTCATCATTTATTCTTCCTTCCCGCCTGAATATAATCATTCAAACGCTTTTCTGTAGCTGCCAGTACCCCTTCAAGTACTCGGATTTTTTCGGATTCCGAAACACAAATGCCCTGCATATCCACCGTCACGCCGGTATAACGCAATTCCTTTTTCTGATGAAACTGCTCTGCTTTTTCCATAATGGCCTTCTCCTTTGTATAGACGAATATTTGCCTCTGCTCTTTTCCAAAACGCAGTGTAATGGGACGGATATATGCAAATACTTCCTGATTTTTTCCGCTGAAAAAGGAATACTCTTCCTTTTCCTGACAAAACAGTATGGCTTTTGCATGGGATTTTTCCAAATAATCCGCAATTTCTTCTGCGCGTTCCAGCGGGTTTTTTTCTGTTTGTGTCAAATCGCTGAATACCACATATTCCGCTGATACATTTGGATTTTCCTGATACTCGAAAAAAATTTCCTTTTCTTCTGTGCGGGAAAGTTCTTTCAGCAGGCCCTCATCCCCATCTGTAACAGCGCTTTTGGCTCCTGCTTCCTGCAAAAAGCGTACAACGCAGTCATATTCAGGGATATATTTCCAATTTTTCAAAATACGGCTGTCAAAACACAAAGTCTCATCGCAAAGATATCCCATAGAGCGCACCGAGGTGGAATAAGCCGCAGCCGCTTTTTTAAATCGCCCCTCAACCCCATATTTCATCAATTCCGATGGCATAGCGAATGGCAGTACGGAGGCATCTGGGAAAATACGGTGATAATTTCCGGCAATATCATCTGGGTGAGGCTTGATTACCAAATGACTATCCTTTGGAAACAGATAATCGGCAAAAAGCTGATATAGCTGGTGCTGCTCTTCCAATGTCATCAAACCTAAATTGGCCATATGCTGGGTGAGAAGAAGCACACTGTTGCCTCCAAGCGGAAGCCTGCCCTGCACTCCAAAAAATTTTAGCACAATATTTCGGCATTTGGGAGACATTTTTTCCAAAATTTTATCCACGGAAAAATCTTTCATCTTCTCGTTACGATAGCCGGGTTTTTGTTTCTCCGCATCCGCTAATATTTCCACTGCATAAGGGTTTTCTCCAAAGCATCCCAAATCAAAGCAAAGCTGATACTGGGTTTTGTTCCGCTTCATATTGCTCAATGCAAACTGACGGTCAGATAAAACTCCGCTTCCCTCTTCAAAACAGTGATAAGCCATTTTGTTTTTAATTACATACCAGCCAAAAGGAAAATGGTCCGGGCACAAAAACAGCTCCTGCCCTTTCAGGGAGAGCTGTTCTTTTTTTAGTAATTTCTCCATACGCCGGCAGCAGATATCCAGAATTAATTTTGTGGGTATGTGCTTTCTCTCCAAATATCGCTGATGGTCCAGAACTGCCAGCTCCGGCAGGAGGATTACCTGGTCAAAAACGCCAGACTCCTGATACCGGCGTGCAAATGCCACCGAATTCCGATGAATATCAGAGAGCAAAAGCGTTGCCGGCTCCTCAGGATGCACTGCCATTTTGTGTAGCACACAGCATAGCACATGATATGTAGTCAAAGCATAATAAACCATGTCGTTCCTCCTCAATCCTGATATTCCCGCTCCATCAGCTCTGCCAGTGTTTCCATCTCATGAGAAGAGGTTCCCACTGCCCGGTTCACGGGGTACTCGCCGAAGAGATTTTTAAAATATTCCGGCCGGGAAATAATGAACCGGCATACATGATAGGCATCTTCCCCACAGATACGCAGCATCCAAGGATATTGAGCAAACGCACGGGTATAGTCCTCCACAAACGTGAGGATTCCTCTCTGCATTTCCCGAATCATTTCATATCCTTCTGCTTCCGGCAAGTCAAACCGGAAAGCAGTCTCTCCATTTTCCCCTTCTTCATACTGCAAAAACGATGGAGAAGGAGACGCCAACATCATCTCAATATAAACACTATACAGCTGACCTACACGATGGCGGCGTTTCAGCTCCCGATTTTTGCGTTGTGAGAACATATAGGATTCAATATCACCGGTGGTTAATGGCGCTTCAATAATATTCTGGTCGTGGATATAGTTTGCACCAGACACAAAACCATAGATTTTACAGTCCATCTTCCAAATGTCCTCTACCAGCACACGCAAGGCAGACACACCGCTGGCGGCCCAGCCCACGTCCACAGCTGCCGCAGAAGAAACCCCATCCAGTTTTTCCTCATAATACTTTCTGGCGGCCCGGCTGCTGGCCGCATAGGCTTCCTCTACAACATGCCAATGCGTCATAAATACCGAAACAATATTCTCATAATTTTCAGAAGTCAGCACGGTATCCGGTAAAAATCCCGCCTCTGTCAGCACAGACTGCATCTGCGGCAATTCCATTGCTTTCAGCATCTGTGTCATGTTGATTTTGCGGGAAATTTTATATTTGATATACCGCAGAAAAAACTCATTGCGGAAGCATCCGGCAGTAAGGCGGGTAGCCGCGGCACGGGACCAGTATACATATTCGGTCTGTTCTTCGGGATATAGCTTTTGATATACCTTTTGCAAGATGTCCCCATCCCGGGATAAAAACAGCAGTTTCTGAATGCCCTTGGCCTTTACACGTTCATGAATCCACACACAATATCCCAGCACATAAAAACCGGCATAAGCATAACCATATTCAAAATATTGATTTTCGCGGTATGCGCCACAGCACAGCCGGTTATTTACTAATCCCCGATAAGCGCTTCCAACCAAAGCAGAAAGGTCCATACACCGATGGGGATTCCCTAAACGGTTGCTGTTTGGATAATAGCGGGTGTCAAATCCAGCTTGTTTAGCATTTAAAAAGTCGGCTGTATAATTGTCTCCTATATGCAGATATTTTTTCTCTAGCCCCATTTGCTCCCGCACATAAGGGAATAACCGGCCGCTCCGTTTGGAAAATCCACATTCCTGCGAAATAAAAACTTTGTCAATGTGTGTATATCCGTTTTTTTTCAAAGCCTCTGTAATGATAGATACAGGCAAATACATATCGGAAACTGCAATGACTGTCTTGCCTAATTCTACCGCTATCTGGTACACCTGCATCATATAAGGGTTTGCCTGCAATAGCGAAAGTTCCGCTTGTATCTCCAGCTCCATCGCGCGTTGAATATCAAAAGCGACATACCTGTCTAGTTTTTGATAAATTTCTTCCAGTGTCACTTCGTTGGAGCCGTTTTTTTCCATTGCCTGCTGGCGAGCCTGTTTTTCCGCCAATATCCGATAACGGGTAAAAGAAGGGCAATGCAGAGATTCTCCTACTAAATAAAAAACTGATTTCGGGTCATCAAAAGGGCGCAGCAGCAGGGTATCAAACACATCAAAAGACACGATATCGCATAGCAGGAGCTGCTTTGCCAGTGCCGGATAACTTGCGCGCCGTATGCTTGCTGATTCGGGCCGAAAACAAAACACCCGATTGGTATAATCCCGTCTTTCTTGCGGAGATGCTTTATGAGAATACACTTTTCCCGCAACAGAAGCCAAGCACAATAAAAGCAGATAGATTCCACGACGGAGCCTTCCGATATTGGGAGAACATTCTCTGTAAAATGCTTCTGTAATCATGCGGTTATGCATGGTAAAACGCCGTGTTACCCTATCCAATTTCCGTTTGAAGCTATTTTTCTTTTTCCTGTAAAATCGTAAAATTTTGCTTATCAATCAATCTTCATCCTTTTGATTATGAATTTTATACAAGCTTGGGGTAACAAACACCAGATTCAACTCTTTGGCACGTTTATTCAGCTGTATATTCACCTCTTCATTTTTTATATCAAGAGGAATATCATAGCTTGGAACTGCATAGTCCACATCATAATAATTTGAAAGCGGATTTTCACAAAACCCATCCATCCCTGCTAAAAACACATCTTTTACGGTGCATTTCACAAGCAGCTTTAACAGCATCATTCCCGCGCTGTCAGAGGCATATAAAGATGTGTTCAAAAGGGCTGAGTAATTTACTGTCATTGCATTCTCCGGCAGCTCCCTGATATTAGATGTTACGATTGTCTTTTCCCAGTCAATTTCTCCCCTGTTTTCATCACACCGGCGGTCATTGGTCAAAAACAAAAAGTCACAGGGATAATCGTGTGAAATAAAATTCACACTGATGACCAGTGGATGTTCCCGCTCCACCAATTCTTCAATTTCCTGACGATGCGTAACAATTGACTTTCCCGGTGCAAGAATCAGGACTTTTCTCCCTTCCATCTTTTGTCGAAGCATGTCGATAGTTTCCAAATCGTCCACTGCATGGGACTGATACTTCTGATAAAGATGCTCTATCATCCGGCGGTCAAACTGCTCCCGCTTTTCGGTGGGAATCTGGTCCAACAGCTCTGAAACCGCACTGATGGAAAGGGTTTGTTTCGACATCAAATAGGAAGCATAATTTGGGTGGCAATTTTGCGCAGCCGACAAAAAATAAGGACCGGAATATCCCCAGCGGCTGGTGAGAGAAATCGATGTAATATATTGGTCCACGATTTCCAGCACTGGCAGCACATGATAACGGCTTTCAAACTCTGTATTATAATAATT
The DNA here is from genome assembly GCA_019418545.1 of Clostridiales bacterium. Lineage (GTDB taxonomy): Bacteria > Bacillota > Clostridia > Oscillospirales > Acutalibacteraceae > Heritagella_A. Next base: position 51,059 of record DYBQ01000008.1, read on the forward strand.
GAGCACCAATTCTGTACACAGATTTCCGGCTCCTCTGCCCATACCGCTTGCGGAGCAATCCAAAATCAGCCCGCGGTCTGTTTTATATTCCAGCAATTTTTGCGCATTTGCAAAAGCCATTTGTAAATTATTGTGGGAATGATATCCCAATTTGATAGAGGGAGAAAGGTTATTATCCGCTAAAATCACCTGACGAAGCAGCAGCCTGCCATACATGGTCCCCAGAGTATCTACAAGATAAAACGCATAGGGCTCCAGCCGGTTGATGCGTTTAATCAAATGAATCAGTTCCTCATCCGAATATCCGGCAGTGCCTACAGGCTGCATAAACAGTTTGTACCCTTTGTGTTTAATCATTTCGCCATAGCAAAAAGCTTTTTCGATTTCATGGGGATGGAAGGTCAAACGGATACCTCCCAGTCCTCCGGGAACTGCATCCGGCAGCGCAGAGGGATTCATTTCTTTTTCCCCAATGGCAATCATGGCTACAAAAAGCGAAGGGCTGTTTTCTGGAAGCAGGGCGTTAATTTCCTCTACCGTATGAAACAGGCTTTGCCCTTCCTGGCGAGGTTGGTCCGTTAAAAAACCACATTCCACAATGTCAATCCCTGAACAGGAAAAGCGGTACAGCATATCCCGGATAGTTTCCCGCCCAAACTGCCACTGGTTAATATATCCTCCATCGCGAAGGGTACAGTCCAGAAATTTAATCTGACTCATGCGTGTTCTCCTTTACTGATAAAACGGTTTAAAATCATATTGGCAACCTCAAAATCAAAAGGCTCGTTAATGTCACATGCCTCTACATCGCTTACCGGAATCAAAAACGGCCTGTCTCCGGTGCGGCGGTTCTGCTCCATCAAAAGCTCTCGTTTATAAACATACAAGCCGGTTGTTTCTGCATACAAATCTCCCAAATCCTGTGTACGGGGAATCCGGCTGGTATCATACAACGGCTTTCCATCCATCCAAAGAAACTCCCTCAATTTTTTTACGGTCATAGCGCTGTCATATTCCCCGCTGTTAACCGCAATAATTCCTGATTCAATGGAGACTCTTGAAATAAACGGAGCTGTGGCGTGCGCCAAAACATAGGTGTCTGCCTGTACATCCCTGGCAAAAGCTTTTAATACCTCCAAAATCAGTGTGGAGGAGGAGTCCAGTGAGGGGTCGCGCCGAAGCCAGACCACTCCTTCCGGCAAATATTCCTGAATGGCCGAATCACTGCAATAAACATAAATCTCATCCAGCCCCTGCACTTTTAATAAGGTGCGAAGGATATAACAAATCAACGGGTCACCGTTTTCAAAGGGACGAGTATTTTTTCCTGGTAAGCGTTCATTATTGAGTTTTACGGGAACAAAAGCAACCGTTTTCATTTCTGAAAATCTCCTTCACTATTTTTCTTCCCGGATAATAGCCGGGACTGGATATACAACTTTGCACCGGAATGGGGCAAGTCTTTTATAAAAGCTAAAGAGGAAAGGCAGTCCCAAACCTCTTTTTGGCAGGATGATAAATACACCCTATATTCTTCCGAAGAAAACAGGCTTCCTTCTTCCGGGCACAAAGACCCTCGAACTTCCAGCAGCGTCTTTCCTTCGAAAGAAAAATTTCTGCGCCATCCTGTATTGATTGGAAACAATACCACTGTATTTTCCCCTTGGCAAAATTCCGTTTCATCACTGGTCACCAATACCGGAAATCCATCATTTTGGCAGGGGACTTTAAGAATACGCAGAAAATTTTCCAACTGCACCTGATTAACTCCCGAAACCGAAACAGAAAGCGACTTTCCCATACAACAAGCCAAACGCTGAAGCAGTACGGCTGTGAGATATATACCATGCAGCCGCTGGTGAAAACTTTCAATTTCCGTAGTAAACTGATATACCTCTTTTGTAAAGGGCGCCATGCCGCCCACAGAAGTAGAACTGGCCGTCAGCACCCGGTCTACCGGCCGGCTGAATACGAAAGGAAGCAGCTCCGAATTCATGTTATGGGGAAGTACTACCGCTTCGGGAAGAATCCGCCGGTAGTTGAGCCAGATGTCTTTTGGATGGGGTTTTACCACGATGCGAAACCCTTCTGCAAAATAGTCTATCAGCATTGTGGTAATTTGTTCCTGTATATCCAGGTCTTTGACCGCCATTGATTTCAAATATTGAGTCATAAAAACACAAACTGGAGCGCCTTCTTCTACCAGGATAGGCTCGGCACCATAAAAGGCTAGTAATTCCGGTACTTTGTCTGGAATTTCCTGTGTCAACGCATCATAAATCGAAAAATTTTCGGCTTTTGAATCAGAAAACCCATCAAGGAAATTTCTCACATCACTAAGCCGGGCAATTTCATATTCACTGGTTCCGGCACCATGGAGATACTGGGAAATAACATAATTGGTCATGCTGATTTCTCGAGTAATTTTCATATATCTCTCCCGTTGCGAGAGCATCCCGCTGGCATCTTCGATATACACATGAGGAATCCTGTTGGCCAAACAGTAAATGCCGAACGACCACTGGTCAGAACCAACATATATACGGGAAAAATCACGGAGATTTAAATTTAGCCATCCTTTTACGCAGGAACAGACATTGCGGATAACCCCTTCAATTTCTTGGGGAGTACTGGACTCATTCAGCGAAGCCCCTCGGCGTAATTTGAACTGGTTTTCCGGTACCAAGCGGACGAAAGAAAACCATCCTGTTTCTTCGAGCTTTTTTACAAACTGCTTCCGCTCTCTTTCCGGGCAAATATATTCCACCATTAAAAGACCTGCTTCTTCCTGTGCATGGCGGGCCATCCTATGTACAATACAATAGAGCAGCTGATAGGTAGTCGATAGATGGTATAAAACCATATTTTGCCTCCTTTACACCGCAGCAGCTTGTGCAGGGACAACTGCTTTGGGGCTATACATCAGGCTGCAAATTCTATCATATCCCCACGCATAAAGTGCCTGGCCATCTGAAACGGAAATAGAACTTCCATTTGTACAGGAAGCAAAATCCCGGCAAAAATCTAAAATTCCCTGTGTCAACTCATTGCTTTGTTCCAAAAACAGGCATGAAAGGGCTTCTAAACTCTTCCCTGCCGCTTTTTCAAGCGAAATAATTTGCACAGTAACTGTAGGATTATTAGCCTGAATCCTCTGCACAAAATTTTCAAACCCCTGTTTATCTATGCCGGTATCTATCAGGCGTACTGCGGGGCTTGTGAGTTTTATATAGCCATCTGTTGTACAGTCAGCCTGCACGAAACGGGAAAATGGGGAACCCGAAGCGGCATAATAAATAACGTCATCTTCCCCCATCAAAGAAAGCAAACTGTACACGAAAGGACCCGCGCATAAATAGCCTAGCTCATACAAAAAACTTGGACGCTTTTTTCCTGAAAATATCTTGGCTCCGCAGATTGCATCATATGTTTCACAAAATTCTTCAGATAGCCTTGGATGCCATGCATCACGCATAAGCTGTACTGGGGCACGATAATAGATAGCACGTCCGCCAAGTTTATGCAGTGGACGGATAAAGTGATTAAAGTCTGCGGACACAACTCCATATTTTTCTAATCCCATTGATTTTGCCATATCTAGCTTTCCGCACTGTTCTTCACAGGAAATCGTCAGAGTATCCCAACAAATATGATTTTTTTTCAGAAGCCGAGTATAAAACTCGCGAGGATAGCTGGAATCTACCACAAAATGAAGTTTTATCTCATGATACGCCGCAATATCCAACAAACGAATGATGTACCGATTGGGAATCAAATTAGCCGCTGCCATTTTTAGTTCTGTATCAGGCGATATATTTTTTTCAAGCAGGCTGCTTAGCTGTTTATAGATTTCTTGTATTCCCATACAAGAATTTTCCAAACGAAGACGGGCTTTGGCAAATCCATGGCAGCCAATTTCACGCTCTACCTGTTGATAAAAGCTCTTTTTCTCCAGCACCGGAAGGAAGAGGCTGTTTATTACATCACAAACCACCGATGGATTTTCCAAAATTTCCGAAGAAAGGTCCTCCACTGGCAAACGCAGATATTGATTCGTTAAATAGGTTTTTCCAATTTGCCTTCCTATTGGGATGTTTCGGATGCCTGGCAAACGGTACCAAATATTATATCCCAACAATTTTAGGCCAAATTCTATCGGACGATTTGCTGCTTTTTCCCTATCTTGATTCTGCATACAAATAGTATGAAACTTTATTTGTGCATTCCCATTGGTTAAAACATAAAACAGCTTTCGGACAAAATCGACCGATAATTTTTCCAGCATTATGGTTACCTTCCTTTCGGTACATACATCTATTGATTTCTTATTCTACACACCTCCTGTAAAACAAAGCGACAAACACATGTAAAATATACGTAAGAAAAACAAAAGATACTTTATCGTGTTGTTCCCCTTCGGTACCTATATGGCTGCGCATAAAAAATGCCTTGTCTCATGCAGGATAGGCATGGACAAGGCAAAATGGAAATATACAAAACCCAATGCTTTGTTTTTATTTGCTTATTCGCAAATGTGCTTTACTTTTTTTAGAAACAATTCTGCAGCTTTGGACAGCCGCTGCTCCTTCCGCCAAATCAGCCGCATAGGGGAAGTCATTGCCGGAATGATAGGACGAAAACACAGGATGCTTTCCGCCCCTGTATGAATCAGCTTATCAAAGCCTAAGGCATACCCCAGCCCCTCCCGTACCAGGATGGAGGCATTAAAAATCAAATCATAGGTGGCAACAATCTGGAGCCGGTTATAGTTCTTTTGCATCCATTGGGGCATTTCGTTAGTTGCCCCCTGTCTGGATACAATCAAAGGCAGTCCAATCAGTTCCTCCAGGGAAATGGCTGCTTTGGATACCAGAGGGCTGTCTTTTCTCATGAGCAGCCCCCATGTATCTGTTACAGGCAAATCCAAATATGCATATTTGGATAAATCAATATTCTGCACCACGACTGCAAAGTCCAACAATCCCTTATTTAGCCGCTCGCACACTGTCTCGGCATTTCCACTATACAAATGAAAGTGTAAATGATGATACTCCTCCTGAAGCTGTTTGGCGGCTTTTGCAAGCAGTGTAATCCCTTCCGATTCCGCGCATCCCAAATATAGGTTGCCTCCGTTAAATTCATTCATCGAGGCAAATTCCGATGTAGTCAAATCCACCATATCCAGAATATCCAACGCCCGTTTATAGAGGATTTCCCCTTCCGCCGTCAAACGAATCTTATAGTTGCCACGAACAAACAGCTTTTGCCCCAGCTCCTCCTCCAACTCTTTAATCTGCTTGGACAAGGTAGGCTGTGTTACGTGAAGCTTTATCGCAGCATTGGTCATGCTCTCTTCTTTGGCAGCCTCTACAAAATATCGCAGCACTCGTAATTCCATAACAATTCCTCCTCTCACCATAGATTTATTATATCTTTCTTAGATATTCTTTTCAAGAATGTCTATCTATAATTTATAGCAATTTGCTATTTATACTTTTGAATTTTATAATAGAGCTAAGAGGTGAAGTAAAAATGGACTTAGAAGAGTTTTTAAGTTATATGGACAGCGGAAAAGAAGTTGCTGCTGGCTCTCTGGCTCATCAGTGTATGCATAGGTTGTCCCAAGAAGCCATGCGGCTGACTGCTGAATTGAATAGCCGTTATCACACGCCTGAGGAAATTGTGGAGCTGATGCGAAAAATTACTGGGCGCCCGATAGACGACAGCTTTGCATTGTTCCCTCCGTTTTATACAGACTGCGGAAAAAACTTGAAAATCGGCAAAAAGGTGTTTTTTAACGCCGGAGTTAAAATTCAGGACCAAGGCGGCGTTACCATTGAAGACGGCGTATTGATTGGGCACAATGTGGTAATCGCTACGTTGGACCACAGTCTTGACGCCAATCATCGTGGAAACATGCTCCCTGCCCCCATTCACATTGGCAAAAACGTGTGGATTGGTGCAAACGCAACCATCTGCAAAGGCGTCACCATCGGTGATGGGGCGGTAATTGCAGCAGGAGCTGTTGTGACCACCAATGTACCGGAAAATACTGTGTTTGGCGGTGTCCCCGCAAAACTGATTAAGAAGATTTAGGAGGAATACATCATGATGCGAACAGAAGAACTGGTGTTGATTCAGGACTGGGATAAAACCTTCCCAAAAAGCCCCTTGGTAAACCACCAAAAAGTGACATTCGTCAACCGCTATGGCATCACATTGGCAGCAGACCTGTATACCCCCAAAAACGCACAGGGAAAATTGGCGGCTATCGCTGTCTGTGGGCCTTTCGGCGCTGTAAAAGAACAATCTTCTGGTCTATATGCACAGACGATGGCAGAGCGTGGATTTTTGACCTTGGCTTTTGACCCTTCCTTTACTGGTGAAAGCGGCGGCCAGCCAAGATATATGGCTTCTCCTGATATCAATACCGAAGATTTTCAGGCTGCTGTGGATTTTCTCTCGGTGCATGAGCAGGTAGATTCGGAGAAAATCGGTATCATTGGTATCTGTGGCTGGGGCGGCATGGCACTCAATGCGGCGGCATTGGATACCCGCATCAAAGCTACTGTTACCTCCACCATGTATGACATGAGCCGCGTAAATGCCAACGGATATTTTGATGAGGCAGACAATGCCGATGCCCGTTACGAAGCAAAAAAATCGTTAAACGCTGCCCGTACTGAGGAATACAAAAAAGGTGCATATTCCCGTGCCGGAGGATGTTTGCCATATCCTGCGCCCGAAAATGTTCCAATCTTTGTGAAGGATTACAGTGCTTACTATAAGACAGAACGCGGCTATCATCCCCGCTCACTAAACTCCAACGACGGCTGGAACACTATCGGTACCATGTCTTTCATCAATCAACCAATTCTGCACTACAGCAATGAGATTCGCAGTGCCGTACTGATGATTCACGGCGAAAAGGCTCATTCCTGCTATTTTTCCAGAGATGCCTTTGCCAATATGATGAAGAATAATTCTTATACAGAAAACAAAGAGCTGCTCATCATCCCCGGTGCCGTACATACAGATTTATATGACCAAGTGGATATTATCCCATTTGATAAACTGGAAGATTTCTTTAAGAAGTACTTAGGCTAAATATATACAGAAAGCGGTAATACCTTTCTTTTTAGCTCAAGTTCGGAAAAAATTCATTAAAAGAGGGACTTATTATGAGTAAAAAAATTTTGATTCTTTCCACCAGCCCCCGCAAGAACAGCAACTCTGACGCACTGGCAGAGGAATTCGCTAAAGGCGCACGGGAAGCCGGACATGAGGTTGAAAAAATCAGTCTGATAGGAAAAGAAATTCAATTTTGCCGGGGGTGCCTGGCCTGCCAAAAAACCATTCGCTGTGTAATCCGCGACGATGCCGATAAAATCGTACAGGAAAAGATGCTGCATGCTGACGTGCTGGTTTTTGCTACACCGATTTATTACTATGAAATGTGTGGCCAAATGAAAACGCTGCTGGATAGGGCAAATCCGCTGTACTCTTCCGATTATGCCTTCCGGGATGTATATTTCATTGCAGCTGCCGCAGAAGATGGCGATGAAGTTTGGAGCCGTGCTGCCAGCGGTTTGGAGGGATGGATTGCTTGCTTCCCCAAAGCACACCTTTCCGGCATTATCTTTGGCGGCAACGCCACCGAAGCAGGCAGCATCCAGGGCAATCCGGCAATGCAAAAAGCCTTTGAGATGGGAAAGGCTATTCTATAATTTTATGCCTTAGCGGTCTTTCGCTTTTACACATGCTTTAGATAGGAGGAATATCCCGATGAAACGAGCTATTTTTCTTGTATGGCTGCTGTTATTATTATCAATCCTTGCAGCTTGTGGAGCGGGCCAGCATACAGAATCACAAAGCTCCCTTTTGACAGAATCCTCTTCGGACATGACCGGGCAGACAGAATCGAAAGTGGATGTATCGCAGCCAGAGTCAATGGCGCAGGAGCCAGAATCGGAAATTCTATCGGAGGAGCGTGAGTCTGTGAGAATAAAAATTACAGTTGGCGATACTGTCTTGACTGCCATACCGGAAGAAAATTCTTCCGCCGAAGCATTTATTGCCTTACTACAGGAAGGCCCCGTCACGATATTGATGTCTGATTATGCAGGAATGGAAAAAGTTGGCCCGTTGGGAACCAGCCTTCCTAGAAATGATACCCATATCAGCGTAAATGCTGGTGACGTGATTTTGTATCAGGGAAACCAGATTACCATTTATTATGGGACTAACTCCTGGAGCTTTACCAAATTGGCCACCATTGAAGATGCAACAAAGGAAAGCCTTTTAGAGATACTTGGTTCTGGGGATGTGGACGTAACATTCTCACTGGCAGAATAAATAATCGATAATAAAAAACGCCGTTCATGATTCACATCATAGCGGCGTTTTTTGCGTCCAGACAATGCTTGTATTATTTGTTCAAGCCAGTATTATCGCAAACAAACAACGGACAGGCAAAGCAGCCAAACTTTCCTCATAAGCATGATGGAGGGAGGTGCAGCTGATGAAAAGCAGAGTGATATTTTTGGAATGTACGGAAGAAATTGCAGTTAGCAAAAGCGCTACACCGGAATTTTATCGATTATACTTACAATCCGTTTTTTTAGCTCTTAAAGAACAAGGAATTTTGAATGATATACAGATGCAGCACAGCTTAGACATATTGAACCAGCAAGTGGTTTGAGGGGGGATAAAAAATAAAAGTTGCAGCGTATTGCCGTGTATCTACTGATAAAGATGACCAGGCCAATTCCTTTGAAAGCCAACAGCGGTATTTTCGCGAATATATAGCCCGCCAGCCAAAGTGGGAACTGTATCAAATCTATGCGGACGAGGGCATTACCGGAACCAGCACCAAAAAACGCGCAGCCTTTCACCAAATGATTCACGATGCCCAGCTTCATCGGTTCGATTTGATTCTCACCAAAGAGGTCAGCCGGTTTTCCCGAAATATTTTGGACACTATCTCCTATACCCGTGGGCTGCGACATCTGGGAATTGGGGTGCAATTTGTAAACGATGGCATCAATACCCTGGAGCCAGATTCAGAGCTTCGCCTTTCGATTATGGGCAGTATTGCACAAGAAGAAAGCCGCAAAACCTCCTCCCGCGTCAAATGGGGGCAAACCCGCCGTATGGAGCAGGGCGTTGTGTTTGGGCGTTCCATGCTTGGATATGATGTAAAGGGTGGGAAAATAACGGTGAATCCCCAAGGCGCAGAGATTGTCCGGTTGATTTTTTATAAGTATGTATTGGAAAACAAAGGCACCACCGTCATTGCACGGGAACTGCGGGAAGCAGGATACAAAACCCTTACCGGAAGCACCAACTGGCGGAATACCGTGATTCTCAAAATCCTCCGTAATGAAAAGTATTGTGGAGACTTGAAACAGAAAAAAACCTTCACCCCTGATTATCTCACCCATCAAAAAAAGTATAATCATGGTGAAGAAGAATTTATCTTTCTTAAAAATCATCACGAGCCCATTATAAACCGGGAATTGTGGGAAAAAGCCCAGAGGGAAATTGCCCGTCGGGCTATCCACGGAAACTATGGTTCTGGGCACGGTAACCGCTATCCGCTATCGGGAAAAATCAAATGCAGTGAATGCGGCCGGAGCTTTGTCTCCCGCAGCCGCAAACGAAAGAACGGGAGCTGCCGCAAAGTTTGGCAATGCGGCACCGCAGCAGCAGAGGGCAAACGTCATATAGACCCAGCGGGTAACGAAATCGGCTGCAATGTTAGCTATCAGCTTCATAACGAGATGGGCTTGGAGATGGTGCGGCAGTCAGTGAGGATGCTGAAACTGGATGCAGAAACTGTAATCCACGATATTATCCGTATGGTATCGGCCTCGCTTCAAGATTCTCAGGACAGCAGTCAGCTAAACCTTCGTCACTTAAAAAAGGAGTTAGAGCAAATCGAGACAAAGAAAAAGGGCGTACTGGACGCCTTTTTTGCGAAAACTATTTCAAAAGATGACATGAAACTGATGAACGCCGAGTATAGCCGCCAAATAACCGAACTCACTAAAAAAATTGGGGTGGTGGAGAATCAGCAAAAACTGTATTGCGGCAGCGCCGATTTGGAAGAAGATATCCGCACCAAAGTAATGGGTATCCTTAGCGGAAAAACGGCTTCTGACAATTTCTATGGAAACCTGCTCGACCACATCACCGCCTACCCTGACCGGCGCATGGAGGTTCATTTGAAGTTTCTTCCCACCAAATGGAGCTATGTTCTAAACAATTTGACAACTCCCCAAAAAGGCATGTGATATTATGTGTGCCGCCTATTCCCAATGTCAACATCCCCACTGCAAGCCGTTTTTTATGTCTCATTGTGAACCTTCGGTACCAATATCGGTGAGGATTGCTTTTAATTCCGGGGATGGCATGGTATATCTCTGACTCAAATACCGCAAAGAAGCGCCAATCTCGCCATGGGGACCGCCATATTGGCTAATAATCAGTTTGGCAAGTGCAGGGTTCGGATTTTTAATTTTGATGGGGTATTGTAAACGTTTTTCATAGACAAACATTAGTCATCTTCCTCCTCTCCGACTTCCCACGGCCATGGACCGCTTATCCATGCCCAACGGCTGGCCTGGTTACTCGTTTCATGAATCGGCCCGAAAGCATCTTCATATTGGCGGGTGAGTTCAGCGATTTTCTTTCGGTATTCTTCCAGCTTTTTGGCCGCTTCACAGTTTCCGGGATGGGTGTCCAAAAAAATATGCAATTCCCATGCTGCAAATTTCATAGAAGAAAGCTGCCGCATCATTCGTTGCTGCTGATTCATCTCGGTTCACCTCTTCTTCCATAAAAAGGCTTGTCTAATTCTGGAAATAAAGTTCCAGAATCCAGCGCTTTTTCTGCTGTATAAACACTTCCAAGCTGCTGAAACGGGATATAAGCCATTGCTACCTGTGGTTCTGCCGGAAGAGGAGGAATGCTGCCATTTGCCAGACAGGTTTCATCCACACGATATTCGTCCATTCTCTTATCTCCTTTCATATGCAAACTATTGAGGGACTGGCCCGTTATCATCATATGCCTCTCTGTCTTTTCCCGTGCAAAAAGGGCAGAAAGCCAAATGGCTTTCTGCCCTTTTTGGGAGAAATGGAATTTATGCTTCAGCGTTGTTTACTTCTGTTCGCTTTTCTTTCTTTGGCATACCAAATATGCTGCACCAATAACAGAAGCCAGAGCGGCTGCCAGCCACAAAGTCATGTTGCTGTTATCACCGGTAGCAGGTGTTTCAGTTTTGCCATCATCCTTGGAAGAATCGTTTGCAGAGTTGTTGTCCTTATCAGGCTTGCCCGTGTCAGTATCATCCTTGCCATCATCTGTTGAAGGCTTGTCTGTATCTGCACTCAGGTTCTTGATTGCTTCATTCAGCTCTGCTACTGCTGCATCCACAACATCCTGGTCCTCTTCACTCAAAGTCTCATCGGCCAGTACCAGATTTGCATTGTACAGGGCTGCCTTGAACACTGCCACACTCTCGGCTGTGTATCCGCTTACATCCATTCCTTCGGCCTTGTTCACCAATTCCTCCAGAATCGACTTGTCGGCCTTAAATCTCTGGGCAAGGATTGCATCCAGCAGGGCTTCTGCTGCCGGCTGGATATCCTCATCCATAGCGTCGCCGTCAGCCATAACTTCCTTTGCCTTGGCCAGTGCGTCCACCAGCTGCTGCCAGTTGTCCTGCACATACTTGTCAGCATTTGCCA
>DYBQ01000080.1 GCA_019418545.1 Clostridiales bacterium
CGGAGTTGAACGCAGAAATCAAGCGCATTGTGGCGCGGGAACAGATTCTGCGTGACGAGATTGATAAGATTATTGCGGAGATTGAGGCCGAATGAAACAAGGGGGGCTTGAGGATGCGCGGCGATGCAGAAAGAAAATGCTTAGAGGCTGTGCAACGCTGTATTTTTATATCAAGTCCAGATAGAAAAGAAACAGCATACACCGTTTCGGAAGATGAATTTTTAAAGAATCATTATCTTTACGCAAAACCCGTAGGACAAATATTTTTTGGAATGTCAGAAGATGATGTGATACATTTTGAAAATCTTCTTCGGCTGGTAAAGCCGAATGATGCGCCGAGTGAATTTCCGGATTTTACGTCAGATAGAGGATTTGTTGAGCAGTTTCAAGTTACGTCATCAGAGATTACAAAGCGAGCAGGCGCATTGCATAAAAAAGAATATGCCAAATTTCAAGAGGATGCGAACAAAAGGGAAAAGCAACTAATGGATGAAATGAATGAACATCCAGAATCGGGCAAAATAGAAACGCTAACGCAGGTTTTTACATATCCGCGCCATTCATATGAGTATTTCTGCACATCCTTTAAAAAGACGTGGGAGCATCATGCAGAAAGCCTCGACCAATATGGAGGGTGTAAAGATATTGCGGTCTTTATGATTGAATATCAAGAACATACATTACATATGTGTGAGAATTTTAGCGGACTGCAATTAAAGGAAAATATTTTCTATGGTGATTTGCTTAAAGGTAAACGTTATTCCTATTATCGGTTGAGTCGTGACAAAAAACTTTTGAATTATATTTATGGTTACAAAAGCATAATTGATTATGTGGTCATGGTGACAGATGACGAATTGCCAGAAATAATAAAGGTGGAAAATATTCCAGAATTATTAAAATTAAATCCACATGGATTTTTAATTGAATCAGCAATGTATATGAGCGAAATGCACTATTTTTCTGGGATGAGCGTACATATAGATGAAAAAGATGGGGAGCCAAATGAGTAACTTGGATAAGCTGATAAATGAATTGTGTCCAGATGGAGTAGAAAAGGTGCCTTTGTGGCATGTTACGATTTGGGATAAGCGGTTTAATTCTGTCGAGAAAAGCAAGCAACCGCTGGTGAAAAATTATCCGTATTTGCTCGCGGCAGATTTGTTTGCGCTGGAAAAAGAGGGCGGAGATGTTTTTTTGCTGTCCACAGGAGAACAAACCGGTTGGACAACGGAAGAACTGGCAGGCGAGAATTTAAGAGAGGGAGAGGTTGTCGCAATTCCGTGGGGAAAATCGCGTCCGGTTGCAGAGGTCATAAAATATTACAATGGAAAGTTTGTGACGGCAGATAATCGAATTGCAACATCCGCTGATTGCAATAAGCTGGACAACAAGTACCTATTTTATTGGATGCAGTCGCAAGGACGAACCATAGATTCCTTTTATCGCGGTTCGGGCTTGAAACATCCAAACATGAAAGATGTACTGGACTTGCAGATTCCCCTTCCACCGATTGAAGTTCAACGTGAAATTGTCAGGGTACTTGACAATTTCACGGAGCTTACAGCGGAGCTTACAGCGGAGCTTACAGCGGAGCTTACAGCACGCAAAAAGCAGTATGAATATTACCGCGATACACTTTTGACTTTCGGTGTCCACAGGAGGGGGACATTTGAGACAAAGTGGAGAACGTTGGGGGAAGTTTGCGACCTATCCGCAGGTGGAGATGTCCCCAAGGATAAGTTCTCGAAAGAAAAAACGGAAGCATTTACGGTTCCTATTTTTTCTAATGGTGTTGGGAATAACGCTTTATACGGATATACGGATAAAGCAAAAATTAAAGCCCCCTGTGTGACAATAGCGGCAAGGGGAACTATTGGATATTGTGCGCTGCACAATGAGGATTTCTATCCGATAATTCGATTGATATGCGCAAAACCAAAAGATTGCGTCCTTGCAGGTTATCTGAAATATTATGTAGACACATTGCATTTTCAAGTTCCTACATCGGGAATACCTCAACTTACAGTGCCAATGGTGGCAAAGTATAGAATTCCCGTGCCAGATATAGAAATTCAGCAAAAAATTGTTGATGTACTTGATAACTTCGATGCCATCTGTTCTGACCTGAACATTGGATTGCCTGCTGAAATCGAAGCCCGAAAAAAACAGTATGAATATTATCGGGATATGCTCTTGACGTTTGCTGCGGCTGACGACATAATCTTGACAGACAGACAGACAGACAGACAGACAGACAGAGCCTAATTAAGCTCCTGCAGTATGTGTTTGGCTATGCGCGTTTACCATTGGAATCAGTATGCGATATATATGATGGCACACATCAAACACCACACTACAAAGAATGTGGAATCCCCTTTGTAAGTGTAGAAAACATCAACGATTTGTACGCAACAAAAAAGTACATAGCTAAAGAAGACTATGAAAAAAACTATAAGGTCAGGCCACAAAAAGATGATGTGTTTATGACACGGATAGGGACTATCGGAGCTTGTGCAGTTGTGGATGAAAATGTAGACCTTGCATACTATGTTACACTTGCGCTAATCCGTCCGCATGGTGAACAGGTTGAAAGTAAGTATGTAAAGTATATATTGGAAAGCGCAACGGGGCGAAAAGAATTAAGAAAAAGAACGCTTGTCAATGCAGTTCCAGTTAAAATAAATTTGGGCGATATAGGCAAGATTCTTGTTCCCGTCCCACCGTTGAACATTCAAAAGCAACTTACAAAGCAGATAGAAAATTTTGACACACTTTGCAACGACCTCACCACCGGCCTCCCTGCTGAAATAGAGGCACGGCAAAAGCAATACGAATACTATCGGGACAAGCTCTTAACATTTAAGGAGTTGGGTGCATGAGCACTTACAATGTAGTTGCCGCCAGCAACGAAAGTACCGTTGTAACAGAATACGAACCGCAAAGCAAACGCTCTGACGCTTACCAGAGCGAGGCCGCGCTGGAGCAGGCGTTTATCAGGATGCTGGAGGAGCAGGGCTATGCCTACCTCCCTATCCATGATAACGCTGACCTTGTGGCAAACCTGCGCCGTCAGCTGGAGATTCTGAACAATTATACCTTTACGGATAGGGAATGGGATAACTTCTTTAAGGATAAAATCGCCAACGCAAACGATGGCATCAAAGAAAAGACCCGCCGCATCCAAGAGGATAACATTCAAAATCTGACCCGCGAGGACGGCTCTACGGTCAATATCACGTTGCTGGATAAAAAGAACATCCACAACAACCGCTTGCAGGTCATTAACCAGTATGTGGAGAACGGCGGCAACTATGATAACCGCTATGATGTCACGATTCTGGTAAACGGTCTGCCGTTGGTTCATGTGGAATTGAAGCGGCGCGGTGTGCCCATCAAAGAGGCGTTCAACCAAATCAACCGTTACCAGCGGGACAGCTTTTGGGCTGGTAGCGGTCTGTATGAGTATGTACAGATTTTCGTTATCTCCAACGGCACGAATACAAAATACTACTCCAACACGACCCGCGACAGCCATATTAAAGAGAGCGCCGGAACGACCCGAAAGAGCGGCAAAAAGACAAGCAACAGCTTTGAATTTACGTCCTTTTGGGCTGATGGGAAAAATCGCGTCATTCCTGACTTGGTGGACTTTACCCACACGTTCTTTGCCCGCCATACGCTGCTGAACATCCTGACGAAGTATTGCGTCTTTACGTCCGAAGACTTGCTGCTGGTGATGCGTCCGTACCAGATTGCGGCGACCGAGCGTATTTTGTCCCGCATTGAGGTTTCGACCAACTACAAGCAGACGGGAACGCTGGCCGCAGGTGGGTACATCTGGCACACAACAGGCAGCGGCAAAACGCTGACCTCCTTCAAAACGGCGCAGCTGGCCTCTAACCTCCCCTACATTGATAAAGTTCTGTTCGTGGTAGACCGCAAGGATTTGGACTACCAGACCATGAAAGAATATGACCGCTTTGAAAAAGGGGCGGCCAACGGAAACACCTCCACGCAGGTGCTGCAACGCCAGCTGGAAGACCGGGATGCCAAGGGCAATCCGCATACTTATAAAATCATCATCACAACGATTCAAAAGCTGGCGTTGTTTGTCTCCCGCAATAAGGGACATGAGATTTTCCAAAAGCATGTTGTCTTGATTTTTGATGAGTGCCATCGCAGCCAGTTTGGCGATATGCACGAGGACATCACAAAATATTTTAAGAACTATCACCTCTTTGGCTTTACAGGCACGCCGATTTTTGCGGCCAATGCCAGTACGCGCGGCAAACCTACGCTGAAAACCACCCCGCAGGCGTTTGGCGGTGAGCCTGATGCAAACGGCAAAAAAGTCTTGCCGCTACATACCTATACGATTGTTGACGCTATCAACGATAACAACGTTCTGCCGTTCCGTATCGACTATGTGGATACGGTCAACCGCAAAGCAGGCATCGGCGATAAGCAGGTCAAGGCCATCGACACCGAAAAAGCACTTGCCGACCCGCGCCGTGTAAAGGAAATCGTCAAATATATCTTAGAGCATTTTGACCAGAAAACAAAACGCAACGGTAAGACGTATTCTTTCCGTGCGCTGCGCAACATTGAAGCAGTAGCCACCGATAAAACGCGCGGGCAGGTTGCAGAGGTCAAGGACAGCGTGCGACTGTCGGGCTTTAACTCCATCTTTGCGGTCAGCTCGATTGCGATGGCAAAGGCGTACTATCTGGAATTTAAGCGCCAGATGCAGGACTTGCCCGAAGCAAAGCGTCTGCGTGTGGCAACGATTTTCAGCTACGCCCCCAACGAGGACGTGGAAGATGCCAACGGCCTGTTGGGCGAGGAAAACTCTGACGATACCAGCCAGCTTGATGCAAGCTCGCGCGACTTTTTGGAATCCGCAATCAAGGATTATAATGCACTTTTTAAAACACATTATGATACCTCGGCCGACAGATTCCAGAACTATTATAAAGACCTTTCCCTGCGCATGAAAAACCGCGAGGTTGACATCCTGATTGTCGTAAATATGTTCCTGACGGGCTTTGACGCTACCACGCTGAATACGCTCTGGGTGGATAAAAACCTTGTCATGCACGGCTTGATACAGGCGTTCTCGCGCACGAACCGTATCCTGAACTCCGTAAAGACATACGGCAACATTGTCTGCTTCCGCAATCTGGAGGAGGAAACCAACAAAGCCATTGCCTTGTTTGGTGACCGCAATGCGGGTAGTATCGTTCTGCTGAAAAACTATAAAGCCTATTACGATGGCTATGACGAGGACGGCAAACACCACGATGGCTATGAAGACCTGATTGCCAAGCTGCAAGCAAAGTTCCCGCTGGGTCAGCCCATTATTGGCGAACAAAACCAAAAGGACTTTATCGCGCTGTTTGGCGCAATCCTGCGGCTGCGGAATATCCTTACCTCGTTTGACGACTTTGCGGGCAATGAACTGCTCTCCCCGCGCGATATGCAGGACTACCAGAGCAACTATATTGACCTATACCAACAGCTGCGGCCTAAGAACCCCGATAAGGAAGTCATCAATGACGATATAGTTTTTGAAATGGAGCTTATCCGTCAGGTGGAAATCAACATTGATTATATCCTTATGCTGGTTGCCAAGTATCACGATAGCAACTGCGAGGATAAAGAAATTCTTGTTGACATCCGCAAGGCCGTGGATTCCAGTATGCAGCTGCGCAGCAAGAAAGACCTGATTGAAAACTTTATCGCAACGGTCAATACGGCTACCAAGGTAGATGACGACTGGATAAAGTTCGTCACCGAGCAAAAGAAAACCGACCTTGATACACTTATCGCGGAGGAAAAGCTCAAGCCGGATGAAACGCGCAAGTTTGTGGATAACTCTTTCCGAGATGGCATATTAAAGACTACCGGCACAGATGTTGACCGCATCCTGCCGCCGGTCTCGCGCTTTGGCGGCGGCAACCGAGCGGCCAAAAAGGATGGCATTATTGCAAAATTGCAAGCGTTCTTTGACAAATACTTCGGGCTTGTGTAATTCTTTTGACGCACTTGCGTTCTGTGCAAAATTGTGGTATAATATAAATGTAAACTCGATAAGTGTATAAAGACTTGTTGGGTGTCCGTTAATCTAAAACTGAATAATCATACTGAATGGTAAAGCTCTAAGGAGCCAGTACGAAAATTGCGACATTATCTCTACGGGGATAGTGTAAGCAGCGTTTGTACTGGCTCCTTTTTTTGTACCTTGAAAACAAAATAACAAGCAGCATCGGCAACCCTAAGATGGCTGACAATCGCAAAATGGTTGCAACATGTCAAGGCTCAACTTGCCGGAAGGCGCTAACTTCCGTTGCCGAGAAGAACGCTTACGGCAGTTTGGCGTTCAGTCTCCAGAACGAAAGGAACTTACCCACTGCCGCAACTTTACGGGACGGTCTGAACTTCTCCCGCAAGCAGTGCTTCACTTCGGCCAAAGGAAGGCCCTGCCCTCTGTAGAATGGTTACGGGAAAGCCGCAAACTTTTGGTGGTAAGGTAAGCATATTCAGCAAGCCAGAACGGCAAGACAAAGCGGTAACTACTACTTCGGCAGATTACTTATAGTTTCCTATTTGTCTCGCGGAGCGCGGAATCATAGGAGACAATAAGAGTTCTGCTGGTGATTCTTATTTATTCCTATCTTCCCCCGCAAGGCGCGAACTTATATAGGAGCAAATAAGAGGCAACAAACTGACAGCAGAGATTCTGCGGGTTGGCTGTATGTTTCCCGCGACATTTCTTATTTTATCAATGATATTTCATGAAATGAATTAACATTGAATAGATAAGAAGAGAGACTTGGCATTTGTGAACGAAAGACTTGAAAAATATAGCGATATATAGCCGTATATTCTGCATGGAAATATATGGAAATGAAACAAAAAGTATCATGGAATCACCCCTTAAGTATCAAAGGAGTCATGTAATGAAGAAACAAAATGTTGAAACGATTGTTCTGAAAAACGCTAAAACTGGCGTGGCTGAGAAAATCCAGCACGAGTGTCACAACACTGGATACGGGACAAAGCACTTTTGGAAAGCCGATGCTAAGTTCTTTGAACTTCTTTCAAACTTTTCCGCTGCGGAAAGCAAGGTGTTGGCATACATCTTGCAGGAAACACAGCCGACGAAAAATAAATTCGTTGGGGCGTACAAAACGATAGCAAGAAAATTGAATTGCGATGTCGTAACAGTACGTAATACAGTGAAAAAGATGCAGGAAAGTGATATGCTGGCAAAGACTGAGGATGAAAGAGTTTGGATGATAAATCCAAGGCTGCTTGTTAAAGGCGACATTTATGTGCAAGCACGGCTAATGTCAGAATATGACACTCTGCTTAACCGCCCGCTAAGTGATTTACTTATAACGGATGGCGATGGCAATGACCCGTTATTTTTGCCGCGAGAATATTCGACACCAGAAAGCATAAGCAATGTGAAAATGAATTTTTTTAAAGTGTATGATTCATTTTTTGGAGTTGTTTCCGGACTGGGCGGAGAGGAATCACTGGTGCTGGATTTTCTGGTATGTGCAATGCAGAGCGGTAACAATATGTACGTTGGAACAATGAAAAAGATTGCAGTAAATATCAATAGCTCGAAAGCCACCGTACAGAGAGCGATGGACTCCCTTGCGGATAAAGGGTTTGTGGCAATGCAACTTGATGGCGTTTGGCTGATTAACCCATCAATGGTTATCAAGGGAAATCGTAGTAAAGAAAAGGTACTGATGGATAAATTCATCTTGATTCAAAGGGAATACGATGAGAAGAGAAAAGCACGTAAAAATAGTAAAAGAAAGGAGGCAGATAAGGAAAAAGCGGCAGCATAGATATGCAGCTGCCATTATAAACTATGGCCGACAGAATCATTGCCCTTACTGTTTCACCCATCGCGCTACAGTTTTTGCATCCGTGCCGTACAGCTGCGCTATATGGTACATGCTGGCTCCTGATTGATACATTGCTTTCATCTCGGCCTTATAGTCTGGCACGGCATCGGGTGCGTGCAGCAGGTCATGGAGAGACAGTCCCAGCAGAACGGCAAGTTGCAGAACATATCGCGGCGCAACGGACTTGTTGCATAGTGTGGCGTGCAGCTGCTTTGCGGATATGTCAGTCGCAGGAACATAACTGCCATATAGGTTTAAAAGTGCATTTTCGATTTTGGTGGCGTATGTACGTCCCCCGGTCAGGGAGCGCCAGCCACGGGAACGTAATGCGAAGTCAAGGACAGCGTGGTAAACAGAACCGTCGCGATAATCAAAACTTGAATCTAAAGTATCATGCAATAATGAATCTAACGCCAGCAGACAGCCCGGTACGGGTTCTGCTGAATGTTTTTTTAGCTGCATAGTGAATGATGCGGGAAATAGTTCTTGCTGTCGTGTGCTATTGTATGCGACATCGGTATCGACCAGCCAGCAGCGATGCTTGGTGCAAATTTGCATATCCGGCAGTTGGTGGCTGCGATGCCAATATGGCTCACCATATAGTTGCAAGTCCTCTTGATAGCAGACGGGGCAATAGCGCATTGCGGGGCAATGATTTCCGTTGGCCTGTGAAATGCCCATCCGATGTACAGCTAATGGATTGCCATTGACAACGTAGGCATAGGTGGAACGCTTACGCTGCGTAGGGAAAAACCGCGCGTAATAGGGATAAAATGTGTGCTGCATTACAACATCCTTTGCAGACAAGAACCCTTGCGGAAACTGTGCCAACAGCGTATTTATAGGCCCGCAGAGCATTAGACTGGGAGCACAGAAATTATCCCCATATAGCTGCCGCAGGGTGTGCTTAGCACAGTAGTTGCCACTGTGAACATGGTAGCGGCAAATGACGCTGTACCAAAGTTCATCTGGGTACGGCGTGGGAAAGAAGCTAATCATATTGCTACCTCGCCCTTGATATACTCGGCATAAGCAGATACGGGTGATTCGCCGCACTTTTTCGTTTTTTTGAGCAGCACCCGTATATCGTTTCCAACAATCTTGGTGGGGGCTACAGAACCTACAGATATCTCCGGCAGGGTCTTTGCCGGCCGCTTAACAACGGGCTTGATAGAAAGCTCACTTATGTATTCTGACACCATTCCCAGATTTCTTAAAAATGCATTTTCAAAAATCTCTAAGTCCATCTTTTCACGTCCGTCAAGGATGGCTTGCTTTTGAGCATTATACAGCAGCTTGGCAAGTATATCCGGGATGCCCTGTGTCTTGCGATACAGCCAGTTTGCAAGCTCGGGTGTCAGGTCGGTGGCATACTGTGTGTACTGGTAATGCCATAGCCCGTGCAGGAGTAACAAAAATTCCTTATCGTTGGGCAGCCGGTCATAGACAAGTCCAGTGGTACGCCGTGCAGAGCGAAACTCCTGCTGCAATACCTGCAATACGCGCGGTGTTCCGACCATGCAGACGCTTACCCCTGCCCCGTTGATAAGGTGGACGAGAAAATTTAAGAAACGTATACCGCCATCGCTTTTGCGGTAGGCAATGTTCTGCAGCTCGTCTATCACCAGTAGCCCAATATGATTGACCCGTACGATTTGATTAAGCTGACTGACAAGGACATCAATGCTCAACCTGCGCGATAGGGCATCTTTTTGATAGGTGGTTCCAATCAAACTGTCGATTTGCAGGTAAATATCCAGTATCAGTGCTTTAATGGACGCATCGTGCGGGGTCTGCACAACCAAGTACGGGATTTGGTGGCAGTAGAACTTTTGCCCATGATACTCAGTGTGCTCAATGACCTGCGGATATAACGATAATACACGTTGCAAGGCGGTTGACTTGCCAAGACCCGACACGCCGACTACAGAGAAAGAATTGCCGCCGCCGATGGATGCGGCAAGAGCATTGCCGTGCATCAGCGAGTAACCGTTCTGCATGGCGGCAGCTTCGCTGTGGATTGAATACTGCCCATAGCAATGCTGCATAGCAGTGTAGATTTCACAGTATAAGTCAATCGTCATGGATAGGGGCTGGTAAAACTCATATAGCGAGGACAACAGCTGCAAACGTTCCCCGGTGCTGCGGTCACGGTCACTATCGTTATAGGGTGGGATGACTGCCAAAGCATGAATCAAGTCTTTGCCGGACAGCATCGGAGGCAAGGCTTCAATAAAAGGATTATTGTCGTAGAGCGGATTTGCAATATAATCAGCGTGCATCGAAATCGTCCTCCTGTTGCTCGGCCAGTAAATCCATCAGAGATACGCTTTCTTGCTTGCGGGCTGTGCTGCGGTTTCGTTGTATCTGCTTGCTGATATTGCTGCGGTCTGGCATTGTGCGTTCGGAGCGGTCAGCAATGGCTTGTATATCGCTCATAAGGTCAAGCTGTGCCTGCAATTCCTGCTTCTTCCAATCGGTGCGTTCTACTTTTTCCTGCTGCTGGGCATCTGCAATTTCCGCCAGCGATTTGCTCAGATAGGCTTTTTGCACCAAGTCAAAAGCTGAGTAAGTACCGTTTTCATACAACCACACGGTATCCATACATTCCGGCGCATAGGCAACCTGTACAGTCTCCCGCCCGCCGAGACCGGCAGCGACAAAACGTTTTTTAAAAGTGCAGTTTGAAAAACGCAGACCGAAGATTTCCAGACCGCGTTGCGTGATTTTTCCCTCGACACGGGGCAACAGCGTATAAAGCAGCTTTTTATCTGTGGCCTCATGCACAGGACAATCATCCTGTGTCTCACAGAACGACCAGATACTTGCTGCCAGCGGCGGCGTGTTGGCTTCTATCATAGCAGGGGTACGGGTAAAACCTGTCTGTACAGATTTCG
>DYBQ01000081.1:0-6217 GCA_019418545.1 Clostridiales bacterium
GAAAAACCTGGAACAGCTCAAAGGCTGCGGCGCCTATGGCGCGGCGGTGGTTTCGGCCATTTTTGCAAAGGAAAACAAGGAAGAGGCCGCCCGGCAGCTTTCTTCCATGGCAGAAGCTGTTTTTGGTTTTCACTGTCACGGCATGAAAACAGCGCTCACCATTGCCGGCTCTGATTCCAGCGGCGGCGCCGGAATCCAGGCAGACATGAAAACCATGGCGGCTCACGGTGTGTATGCCATGAGCGCCATTACGGCCCTGACCGCCCAAAATACCACCGGCGTATATGGGGTGATGGAGTCTACGCCCGAATTTTTGAAAAAACAGCTGGACTGTGTGTTTACTGATATTTTCCCCGATGCCGTAAAAATCGGCATGGTGAGCAGCGCCCCCCTGATTCACACCATTGCCGAAGCGCTGAAGGAGTATCGCCCTCATAACATTGTGCTGGACCCGGTGATGGTTTCCACCAGCGGCAGCCGTTTGCTGGCAGAAAACGCCTCCCAGGCCCTCCTTGTGGAGCTTGCACCGCTGGCGGACATCATCACGCCCAACATTCCCGAGGGCGAAGTGCTCAGTGGAATGAAAATCCGCAGCAAGCAGGACATGGAGCAGGCGGCCCGTATTATCAGCGAAAAATTCAGCGGGGCCATCCTCCTCAAGGGCGGCCATCTGGCCGACACCTCTGACGATTTGCTGTATGCAGATGGCCAGTCCCACTGGTTTACCGGGCGGCATATCCCCAACCCCAACACCCACGGCACCGGCTGCACCCTGTCCAGCGCCATTGCAAGCTGTCTTGCCCTGGGCTTCTCCCTGCCGGAAAGCGTTAGGAAAGCCAAAGCCTATGTGGCCGGGGCCCTTTTGGACGGGCTGGATTTGGGACATGGCAGCGGCCCCCTGCATCATGGATATTGCAGCGGGACACCCTGTGCCAAATGATAAAAAAGCAAAAATAAAGCCGTTTTCTGCAAGGCAGCTTTTGCCTGACAGAAAACGGCTTTTGTTGTTCCTTCATTCAAAATGGTGGCCGCCGGATTCCTCTTTCCCCCACTGATGCCCGTTTTGTCCCCCTTCGCTATGATGCCCAAAGGCCGAAGAAGTGCTGGAGGAGGCAGTGTTTCCAGACGAGGAAGCGCTTTGGGACGAGCTGCCGGAAGCATCCTCTAAAAGCTGCATCAGCTCCTTCATGGACATTTGGCTGCATTCTTCCGGGTGATGGAAACCCCAGCCTCCAGCAGCTGCTGATAGAGCCGGTATCGCCCGGTGGAAAGCCCGGCTTCGTGGGCCTCGTGGACGGTTTCGCTCTGGGCAGAGTGGCAGGTGCCGTGATTTTCTGCATAGCCCTGACAGCTTTCGATTCCTGCGGTCAGCTCTTCCTCTTTGCCGGAATTGGAGGAAACCGTGAAACCCAGCTTGGCCCCTTCCTGCGTGAGGTAGCCCTCCATGGCGTCGTTTGACAAAATGGTTTCCACCGCCTGCGTATAGGAGAGATTGTATAAATCCAGCGTTTCGGCAATGGCTGCGCCGTCCTCGTTATATCCCGCAAAGGCAATCACCCTGTCAAACACATTCAGCTCCAGCTCGATGGAAGGGTTTACATCCACGCTGATATAGGAAACCGGGGTGGTATACAGCCCATAAAAGACAAAGCCTGCCGCCAGCAGCACAATGGCCGCACAGGCAGCCGCAAAGGCCCTGACAGGGCTTTTGGATTTTTGCCGCCGGACAATTTCCTTTTGAAGAAAGGAAAGGGTGTTTTCTTTCAGGGCATCCTCTGCCCGGACAGGCGCAAAGGCCTTTTGGATAGGATTCCTCATCCCCAGTCACCTCCCAACTGCTGCCGGAGCAGCTCCCGGCCTCTGGCAAGCCAGGTGTAGACGGTATTTTCCTTTTTTTGCAGGATTTTGGCAATTTCCACCGCCGAATAGCCCTCATAATAATGCAGATAGATAGCGTCCTTATATTTGGGCGGAAGGCTGAGGACTGCCTGGAGCACCTCGCGGTTTTCGCTGCTTCCCGCGCTCAGCTCTTCGGCAGCTTCGAGAGGCACCGTGTTTTTTCGCAAAAGGCTGCGAAGAACATCCCGGCAGGCATTCACCGTTACCCGGACAAACCATGCCTTTTCATGCTCTGCACTTTGAAACGTGCCGGGATACAGCAGGTATTTTAAAAACACCGTTTGAAAAATATCCTCCGTATCCTGCCGGTTCTTTACATGCAGGGCGCAGAGCCGCCGCACCAAGTCGGCATATGTTTCCACCGCCCGGGTGGCCTCCTCTTCTGTCCTCATGGCTGTTTGCTTACTTCCTTCCCTGGTGGCAGCCGCTGCCGCAGTTTTCGCCGTGATGCCGGTATTGTGCGCCGTTTCCATCGCGGTCGGGGGTTCCGTCACAGTTTCCATCATTGGGGCAGTTTTCGTGGTAGGGGCAGCTTGCTGTCTGGCTTTGGGAAGCGGTGCTGTTTGCCGTGCTGCCGCCCCGATACTGTGCGCCGTCCACGTCGCAGTTGGGGGTTCCGTCACAGTTTCCGTCATTGGGGCAGTTTTCGTGATAGGGGCAGCTTATTGTCTGGCTTTGAGAAGCGGTGCTGTTTGCCGTATTTGCGGAAACCGGAGCGGCAAGAGTACTGCCGTTTATGGCGGAAACCGTCAGGGCTCCTCCTGTCAGCACAGCGGCGGCCAATGCGGCCAAAATCCATTTTTTCATGGTGTATCCCTCCTGAAATGTTCTTCGTTTTTGTGCTTCTATCATTCCATACGTTTCAGGAAGGCCAATCCTTTCACGGTTTAAAAATTTTTATTTTCCCTGCACCCATTTTTCCACGTCTTCTATCAGCTCCAGCACTTTGAACCGGACTTCATACCCTTCCCCCTGCACAATGTCCAGCTCTTCCTCGGTCAAAACATCTTCCAGCTGGGCCGAGTCCTCCGAAGCCGGGATGCACAAAGACGGAAACAGCACGCACCACCAGTTGTGCCCCTTTGCTTCCCCAATTTTAATTTGCAGCGCCTCATAGGTTCCTGCCGGCAGGGTTACGTCCCCATAAACCCGGGTGGAAAACGCGGTGGGGGTCAGCTCCATGGTCACCGGGTAGTCATAGCCTCTTTTGGCCACTTCGTCCTGTGCGGCCTGCAAAAGCTGGGGCATCGACTCTGTAACCCGCTCTTTTGCTTCCTCTAAATCCGTCACGCCGTCCAGCAGGCCGGCGCTTTCCTGCAAAATCCGGTCCCGCACCTGTAATTTCAGGGTCTGGTCTTCCTGGGAATCGGAGTTTGCCAGCACATGCAGCCGCAGCACCCGCTGGGACACATCCTCACATTGGGCGGCAAAGCCCGAAAAGCTGAAAAGGATTGCCAGCAAAAGCCCTACTGCCAATGATTTTTCCCAAAGCTTCCAACGATATTTTCTGTTTCGTGCCTGACGGCGCTGCTGTGCGTTCCGATACGTATGAGACTGTTTCACCAAAAAAGCCATCCTTTCCAAATCCAAATATCGACTTGGAAAAAGTATGGCTCGTTTTGGAAAAAATATACAGCTTATCAAAAAAAGTGGCAGGCACTCCCGTTTACAGCGCCGTTTCCCCCATGGGAGAAACCACCCAGGTGTCCCCCATCCGGCAAATGGTTTCGGCGGCTTTTTGGGCTTCTTCCTCCTGCCGGAACAGGCCGAACACCACCGAGCCGCTGCCAGTCATGCAGGCGCCCAGTGCGCCCAGCTGTTTCATCCCGGCGGTAATCTCCCGGATTTCGGGGATGTGCAGGATTTCCTGAAACCGGTTGCCCAAACAGCCCGCCACCATTTCGAGCCGCCCGGTTTCCAGCGCCCGGAGCATGGCGGGTGTTTTTTCCGGGACTGCCGGGGCGCTGTCTGCCTGCCTAAAGGCCTGGGGCGTGCTGACGCCAATGGCAGGCTTGCACAGCAAAATGCTGCACGCAGGAAGGGGCGCCGCCGGAGTGAGCAGCTCCCCAATGCCGCCTGCCTTCATGGTACCGCCGGTTATGCAAAAAGGCACGTCCGCCCCAATTTTGGCTCCCAGCGCCCGCAGCTCCCGGGCCGAAAGCCCTGTCCCAAACGCACGGTTTAAAAGCCGCAGGGCAGCGGCTGCATCGCTGCTGCCGCCTCCCATTCCTGCCTGGGAAGGAGTCCGCTTGATAACCGTAAACGACACGCCATAGCCTGTAATGCCGCAGCTGTCAAAAAAAGCCCGGGCCGCTTTCCACACAATGTTTTCCGGCCCCGAAGGCGCTCCCCCGCCGCAGTCCACCCGGATGCCCGGTTTTTCCGAATCTATCCGCAGTATCACATCATCGTGCAGGGATACCGACTGCATAACCATAGAAAGGCTGTGATAGCCGTTTGGCAGCTTTCCCAGAATGTCCAGCGTCAGGTTAATTTTGGCATAGGCGCAATCCTTCCATTCCATTTGGCGTCTCTCCCCTTTTAAAAATTAAACAGCGAAAACCGTTTGATGTCGATGACGTGGGCCGGGCACATTTCGTGGCAGCAATAGCAGCGGATGCACCGGCTGTAATCGATGCGGGCTTTTTTCGGCTTCCCTTCCAGCGTGATGGTGTGCTGGGGGCAGCTTTCGGCACATTTGCCGCAGCCCACGCAGAATGCGGTTTTGATTTTGGGATAGGGCGTGGCGATTTTGGTTGCTGCCGGCTGCATAAATTTGGGCAGCCGCTCGATAAAATTGCTGGTTTTGGATTCCGGCTGCAAAAAGTCGCCCGCCAAAAAATCCTGGGGCTTGCCCATGGGGAAAGAAAGCTCCTCCATGGAAGAAGGGCACAATCCCCGGGACGCTGCGTCCCGGAGCATCAAAACGTCCATGGGCTCCATATTCATCATGGCGGCACAGGCCATATCCACCGCATAGGGGTTAAGGCTTGACGCCAATACCCCCATAAACCGGGGGCTTCCGCCGGTGGGGCCGTTGCCCTCCATGGCGATGATGCCGTCCACAAAGCTGACGGCCGGCTTTATCAGCTGGCACAAGTCCACCAGCATTTCGTGAAAGGCCGGCTTGTCCGGGAACCGGCAGTGGAATTCCGGCTTCATCAGCCCCGGCACCGTGCCGAACAGGTTTTTTACCGCACCGCTGAGCATGGTCATACAGTGGGATTTCATTTTGGCAATGTCCACCACCAAATCGGCATTGGCAATGGGCGTGATGATGGGAAACAGCCGGGAGCGCTTCCCATCCGGGAACTGCATCATTTGATGGGAGCAGTCAAAGTTTAGGGGAATCCCAAACTGCTCGGACATTTTATCATAGCCGCAGGCTGCATAAATGCTTTTTAGGGCTGCCGGGGTATATAGCCCGCCCGGGCTTTCGGCCACCAGCACCTGAGCCCCCAGCTCCCGCAGGTGTACTGCCACCGCCGCCGTTACCAGCGGATGGGTGGCAATGCCGGAATCAGGGCCTGCCTTTACTACCAGGTTGGGCTTGATGACCACTTTGATGCCCGGATGAATCAGCGAGCTGATGCCCAGGGTTTGCAGCTGTGCCGCAACAGTTTCACACAAGGTCTCCCAGTCATACTCTGCACAGGGGGACAAACATACCATTTTCTCCATTACAGCCGCTCCATAAACCGCTCAATCCGGTGCAGCGCCTCGGTGATGTGCTTGATGGAATAGGAATAGGAAATGCGGGCAAACCCTTCCCCGCAGTCTCCAAAGGCCGTTCCCGGCACCACCGCCACATGCTCGTCATACAATAGCTTTTCGCAGAATTCCTCAGAGCTTAGCCCGCTCTTTTTTAGGCTGGGGAAAACATAAAATGCCCCTTCCGGCTCAAAGCAGGTGAGCCCCAGCCGGTTCAGCCCGTCTACAATCAGCCTGCGCCGCATGTCATATTGGCTGCGCATGTATTCAATGTCCTCGTCCCCATTGCGCAGCGCTTCCACTGCCGCATATTGGGCCGTTGTGGGGGCGCTCATAATGGCATATTGATGCAGCTTGGTCATGGGGGCAAGAATTTCCTTTGGTCCCACGGCAAAGCCCAGCCGCCAGCCGGTCATGGCAAACATTTTGGAGAAGCCGTTTACCACAATGGTGCGCTCCTTCATGCCGGGCAAGGAAGAAAAGCACACATGCTGCTCCTTGCCATAGGTCAGCTCTCCATAAATTTCGTCGGAAAGCACCAGCAGGTTATGCTCCCGCACCACCTCGGCAATGGCTTCCAAATGCTCCCGGCGCATTACCGCGCCGG
>DYBQ01000081.1:6227-10793 GCA_019418545.1 Clostridiales bacterium
ATTTGGGGGTAATTTTGCTGCGAAGCTCCTCGGCAGTCAGCCGGAACTGGTTTTCTGCTTTGGTTTCCATAATTACCGGCACGCCCTTGGCCATTTGGGTCATGGGCACATAGCACACAAAGCTGGGCTCGGGGATGAGCACCTCGTCGCCGGGGTTGATGAGGGAGCGGATGCACATGTCCAGCGCCTCAGAGCCGCCAACCGTTACCAACACGTCGGTTTTGGGCTCGTATTCCACCCCATATTTCCGCTTCATCCAGGCGCAAATCTCTTCCCGCAGCTCCATAAAGCCGCGGTTTGGAGAATACCACGTTTTCCCCTTTTCCAGTGTGCGGATGCCTTCCTGCCGCACATGATAGGGGGTTGAAAAATCCGGCTCTCCAATGCTCAGGGAAATGACATTGTCCATTTCGCTGGCAATATCAAAAAAACGGCGGATGCCGGAGGGCTTTATTTCTTGAACCTCCCGGTTCAGAAAAGACTGATACTCAATCACTCCAACTGTCCCTTCTTTCGTCAGTTTCTTCGTCCACAAAGGAAACGCCGCCATCCTTATAGCGGGTTAGGAAAAAGTGGGTTGCCGTTGCCAGCACACCGTCCAGAGGGGACAGCCGGCGCGCCACAAACATGGCAATGTCCTGCATACTTTTTCCGCTGACGATAACCGCCAAATCAAAGCCGCCGGACATCAGGCTCACGCTTTCCACCTCGCTGAAAGCCATAATGCGGTTGGCAATTTCGTCAAAGCCACGGTCGCGCTTGGGGCTTACCTTTAGCTCGATGAGGGCAGAAGCCCGGTTTTCATCGGCCTTTTCCCAGTTAATCAGCGCCTGATAGCCTTTAATAACGCCTTTTTTTTCATAATCGGCAATGGATTTTTCCACTTCTTCTTTTGTCGTATTCAGCATGACTGCCAGCTGCTCGCTGGAAGCCCGTGCATTTTCCTTTAAAAGCTGCAATAATCTTTCCAAAACTGACACCTCCAAATAAATTTTACTGCAAATGCCCTGCTTTTCTTTACTTTATACCAGGGGGATTTGCTTAGGAATACGGTTTTCAAAAATGGTATAATGGGTAAATCCCGCTTCTGCGGCAATTTTCATCCCTTCCCGGATTCCGGCGCCTACGTCCTTTCGGCTGTGGGCGTCTGAGCCCAGTGTGACATATTCTCCGCCCAGCTCTCGGAAACGGCGCACATAGGAAAGGTCTGGCAAAGTGACGCCAATTTTTTGCCGCAGGCCGGAAGTGTTGATTTCCAGCGCCTTTTTCTTTTCTGCCAGGCGGCGAAGGATTTTTTCCACCTTGCCGTCCATTTTGGAAAAATCAAAAGGAATCCCCGCTTCCCCCACCATATACCGCAGCGGATAGGTTAGATGGGCAAGGGAGTCAAAATTCCCCCATTCCACCATTTCCAGCATCTCGTCCAGATAGGCTTCCATCAGGGCGTTTGCATCTTCCTTTTGATAATCGAGGAAATAGAAATCCTCATGCCCCCGGATATTGTGGATGGAGCCCAGCACAAAATCATAGGCAGCGCCGCGCAAAATCTGTTCTGCCACGGCGCAGTCCTGCATGGGCTGCCCCAGCTCGATGCCGGCATAAATCCGCAGGGAGCCCTTCCAGCCGGAAGCCAGATTGCGGGTTTCGAGATAGGACTTGCTGACAGACTGGTGATAGCCGCCCGTAAAATACTCGTTGCACTCACAGTGGTCCGTAATGGTAATGGCATAGAGGCCCGCGTCCTGTGCTGCCTGGCACATGGCGGCTATCGGCTCATTGCCGTCGGGGGAATGGCAGGTGTGGGTGTGGCTGTCACAAACACAGGGAGTTTTCATGGCTGCCCCTCCTCTTAAAACTTGTTTTTGCGGACAAAAAGCCGGTGCAGGTGATAGTATCCCCGGCTGCAAATGGACAGGGGCAGGGTATCATAGGGCTTTGTATACATCCGCACCAGGGAAGCATCCTTCCGGCTTTCGGCAAAGCTTTTCATGGGGACGTCTGCATAGGGGGAAATGGAGCGGTAATAGCGGTAATATTGGCCGCCCCACACCTTACAGTCGGTAAACCAGGGCTTGTTGGGGAAGGAGCCGCCGATATAGTGGAGGATTACCACATTCTTTCTTGCCTGCTCATATTCCTCCACCGTAAAGGTGGGCTTTTCCGGCCGGTTCAGGCCGGCTGTCCAGCGGTAGGCACGGTCGCTGATGCCGGCGGGGAAATCATAGCGCAAGTCAAGATGCACCACGTCCTCCTCGGGGAATTCCAGATTCAGCAGCGTTTGGTCCGG
Source organism: Clostridiales bacterium (assembly GCA_019418545.1). GTDB lineage: Bacteria > Bacillota > Clostridia > Oscillospirales > Acutalibacteraceae > Heritagella_A. The sequence continues at coordinate 8,515 of DYBQ01000081.1, forward strand.
GAAGCGGAACCGCGCGCCGTCCCGGCGCAGCCGCTCCTGCAAAACAGCGTCCATATGCCGGGCGCGGTATTCTTTCAGGTTTAGCAGCAAAAAGCCCCCGTTAAAATAAAACCGGCTCTGCCAAAAGGGGTCGTCCGGCGCCATGGAGAGGAATACCGGAACATCCAGTACGGCTCCTGTGAGCTTCCCTTCCAAATCCGTTTCCCACAAATTCCGCAGGGACGACAGCACCACCATGTCGCAGTCAATCCACAAAACCCGCTCAATGTCCGGGAAGATTTCTTCTGTAAATACATATAAATAAGCGTTGCAGGTCCCTTTCCAGCCCTGGGGGGCAAATTCCTTTTGAATCCGCTCTACATAACCGGTACAGTCGATAATATCAATTTGCCCCTTTGGATAAGGCTCCGCCGTTTTTTCCAGACACCGGCGGCTTTCCTCCGAAATATTTTCGGCCAGGATATGTACGCACACATCGTCGTTCCGGTTGTTTTCAAAAACAGATACGGCAGAAACTGCCGCATGGCTGCAATATCCGTCATTGGTGACATAGCACACATGAATCATCGGGATTCCTCCTGTCTTCGGCAATTCGCCTCTTACGTATTCTCATATTTTATCACAGCTTGCCCATTCTGAAAAGGGCGCGGCGCCGATTTTTTTCTTTTCTCACAAAAACGGCGGCGGCAGGCCTTGACTTTTTTTTCGTTCTCGCTCATAATTGAAAGACAATCTATTTGGAGGGATTTATCAATGCGCGCTGTCATTACAGTTATCGGAAAAGATATGGTCGGGATTCTGGCAAAGGTGTCTACGGTTTGCGCCGACAACGGTGTGAATGTGCTGGAAGTGACCCAGTCGATTTTGCAGGAGATGTTCGCCATGATTATGATGGTGGATATTTCTGCCTGCACCATCCCCTTCAGCGAGCTTTCGGACAAGCTGGAAACACTGGGCGATGACATGAATCTGAAAATCCATGTGATGCACGAGGATATTTTCAATTCCATGCACCGGATTTGAGCGGCTTTGCCTGCCCATTTCTTCGCCAATATTACATAACAGGAAGGCCGTGATTTCATGCTCAACTCCCACGATATACTGGAAACCATTAACATGATTGACAACGAAAACCTGGACGTGAGAACCATCACCATGGGAATTTCGCTGCTCGACTGCATTGACCCGGTGGCAGACCGGGCCTGCGACAAAATTTATGACAAAATTTGCCGGTATGCCCAGAACCTGGTGAAAACCGGCGAGGACATCAGTAAGGAATATGGAATCCCGATTATTAACAAGCGGATTTCCGTTACCCCCATTTCCATGATTGCCGGAGCCAACCCCGGTGTAAACCCGGTGCGCTTTGCCCTGGCGCTGGACAGGGCTGCCCGGGAAGTAGGCGTTAACTTTATCGGCGGATATTCCGCACTGGTACACAAGGGCTTCAGCCCCGGAGACTATGCCCTGATTGAAAGCATCCCCGAGGCACTGAGCCGCACGGATTTTGTTTGCTCTTCCGTCAATATCGGCTCCACCAAGGCCGGCATTAACATGGACGCTGTGGCCAAAATGGGCGGCATTGTCCGCAAGGTGGCAGAGCTTACGGCTGACCGGGACTGCATTGGCGCGGCCAAGCTGGTGGTGTTCTGCAACGCTCCCGAGGATAACCCCTTTATGGCAGGCGCTTTCCACGGCACCGGCGAGCCGGACTGCGAAATTAACGTGGGCGTTTCCGGCCCGGGCGTTGTGCGGGCTGCATTGGCAAAGGCCGGTGACTGCGACATTACGGCGATTGCCGACATTATTAAAAAGACCGCCTTTAAGGTAACGAGAATGGGACAGCTGGTAGCACAGGAGGCTTCCCGCCGGTTGTGCGTCCCCTTTGGCATTGTGGACTTGTCCCTGGCCCCTACCCCGGCTATCGGCGACAGCGTGGCTCATATTTTGGAAGAGATGGGTCTGGAGTGCTGCGGCGCTCACGGCACCACGGCAGCCCTGGCACTGCTTAATGATGCAGTGAAAAAGGGCGGCGTCATGGCTTCCTCCCATGTTGGCGGCCTGTCCGGCGCATTTATCCCGGTGACAGAAGATGCCGGAATGATTCATGCAGCCGAGTGCGGCGCATTGACCCTCACCAAGCTGGAAGCTATGACAGCGGTGTGCTCGGTGGGTCTTGACATGATTGCCATTCCCGGCGACACCCCCAGCGAGGTGATTTCGGCCATTATCGCTGACGAAGCCGCCATTGGTATGGTGAACAGCAAAACCACCGCTGT
>DYBQ01000082.1 GCA_019418545.1 Clostridiales bacterium
GATTCAAGAGGTGGATGGAATTGGGGAGAAAACATTTGAAGCCATCAAAGATATGATTACCATTTAACAGCCTGATTTTCTCCCTACAGTGTATCATGATTTTAATCGGTGTATTACAACTAAATTACAACAAAATTGTAAAATAAAAACAGTCACAGACAATTACGAAAAATGTTTTCCATCTCTCCCATTTTCTTTTCCATGTCCTGCACCAGTTTGATTTGGGTACGGCAGCGCTCTAAATTGTGTCGAGGCCGATGGATTTTAAAGTAGACATCATTTTGCAGATAATCCGTTAAAAACCGGATGCCGCATTCCATCGTCATTAATTTTGCGCTGAAGGGAAGAAGCTCTTTTTCAGCAGGAGAGAGGATTTCTCTGGTTTGAGAAAGAAAGCCTCTGGTAAAGGCTTCATATACTTCCAGACTAAAAGAAACCTTGGACAAATCTGTTTCATCTTCTGCGGCCGTATTAGCGCCGCTTCGAAGGGCATCTCCAAAATCATACAGAGAAAGCCCTGGCATCACTGTATCCAAATCGACAACACAAAGAGGGTTGCCCGTATCTTTATCAAACAGGACGTTGTTCAATTTGGTATCATTATGTGTTACCCGCAAAGGAAGAAGACCTTTTTCCACAAAGGGACGCAGACGGAAAAAGTCCTGATACCGGTGTGTCCAAAAAAGGATTTCCTCTTGTACTTCAGAGACTCGTCCAGCAGTATTTTCCCGTATTGCCTGAAGAAACGCTTCATACCGCCGTCCTGTATCGTGAAAATGGGGAATAGTCTCCCACAGAGATTCAGCAGGATAGCCATCCAAACGGGTTTGCAGCAATCCGAAAGCCTGTCCGGCAGCTTCCATCATAGCGGGACTTTCAGGCAAGTCATAGGAAACGCTGTTTTCAATATACAGGCAATATCTCCATGTTCTTCCAAATGTATCACGGAATAAATAGAGGCCATTCGTAAATGGGAGCAACGTTAAACATTCCCGCTCCACATCTCCTCCCTGGTCAGCTATCTTTTCTTTTAAATAATTGCAGACAGAAAGGATATTTTCCATCAGGTGCTCTGGCTCCTGAAATACGGAAGTGTTGATTTGCTGAAGAATATAGCGGCGGCTTTCCCCTGTTTCCTGCTGAAAAGTTAATAGATAAGTATTATTGATATGTCCGTTTCCAAAGGGGAGAGCCTGTGTCAATTTGCCGGGGACGGTTAACATGGGAAGCACGTATTCCTGTAAGTCCGGCTGAATGGCATGTATCAAATCCATAACAGTCCCTTCTAACTTCTGCTTTAACAAAGACAGAAAATTATAATCTTAACCTCTATTGTAACATTGAAAGGCTTGAAAGTACAATAGGAAACCGAAAAATATAAAGTAAGACAGAAGGAAACGGAATGTAGCAGGCCCAAAGGGGCCTGAAAAAGCTTAGTAATAAAATCGGATAAACTTTATATTATAAAAGTCACAGGCAAGCAAATCGTCGGTTTCAATTTCGTTAAGCAGAATATAGTTGGCACCTACCCCTACCAAAATACCGATACGGTCTGTGAGAGTGCTGGTTCCCACTAAAAATTCAACTTTCACTTTACGGCCAATTTGTGTGCGGATAAATCCGTTAAGATACTGGAGGTTTTCGGGCGTAACTGCTACTGTCTGATTCCATGGGTTTCCCTGCAAAGATGTGGAAGGAGGAAAAGCGCCGGTAACCTGGGGTAAGGCAGTAAATCCAGCGTCGGTTCCTTGTTGGCATCCGGTTCCTCCTGGACATCCAGATGTGTTGGATGCAGGGGATGCAGGAGTGGGCATATATACGGCACTGTATCCGGTTTCGGGACTGTTCATACAGAATCTCCTTTCTCAGGTGTTGCGATATTTTTCTGTTGGAGCATAGAAGCAATGGTTATTCAGCCGGGTATAGTATCTTCCAATACCGCCTGATGGAAAGTATTCGGGACAGACGGGAGAATAAGGATTTTGAAAAAACAGGGAATTTCCTACCGAAGCGGCAGTATTTCCGGAAAGAGCCCAATCAGCAATCGCATAATGGACTTCTTCCGGCTCCATATTATAAATATTTTGAGGATTATATCCAGAACTGGTAGAGGTCTTCATACAGGTAAATTGCCCCGGCTGAGTGATGATATTTCGTACATTCCCGCCATTACTTACCCGCTGAAATTCTCCATATGGAGCATACACTCGGTTCATGACTACTGAGGCCACTGCCCGCATCCCATCATCGCCTTCTCCGCCTGCTTCACACTGAATCAGCCTTGCCAGAAGCTCCCTGTCGCTGAACGGCATGGTCGTCTCCTCCTTTCAAAAAACACTTCCTGTCCAACATATGCGCTGTCCAAAACAGATGACACTGTTTTTGTATAGTTTGGAAAGAATTGGACATTCTGATAGGGGAAGGAGGATGAAAATGCATCGACATCGTATTTATCTTTGCGGGAAGCAGGATGATTTTTCTTTTGTAAGGCTTTTTCAAAAATGTTTTCCAGCGTTTGGAGCCTTACAGTACAAAGGGGCAGAGTATGGAAAAGGCAATCAAAAATTTCTTTTGGAAGAGGGAGAAAAATGGCCCCAGCCTGGAAAAGATGGGGGACTGCTTTTATTTAAAAAAAGTTTTTCCGTGCCAGAACAGGTGTGGCCTTTGCCGGGATGGATGTCTGTGGTAAATTCGTCCCAAACAGAAGGGCTGCGGGCGCTGCAGGGAACAGGGATTCCTGCTATCACCTGCGGGGCTTCCCTGCGTGACACCCTTAGTATTTCCAGCTGGGATTTTCCGCAATGCTCGATTAGCCTGCTGCGAGGGATTACCACGCTGGATGGAGGATTTGCAGAGCCTGGAGAAATCCCGGTTTATTTGAGAGAAAAAATATCCCGGGAAGAGGTATTACTGTATTGCGGAGTATTGTTAGCCTGTGGGTTTTCGGTGGAAGAACGGCTTGAAATCCCAGCGAAAATTTGAAAAAATTGTCAGTTATAATTTTCTTTGAGATACGCAAACTATGAAAGCAAACGCGAAACAAACTTTTTGAATTTGAGGAGTGTTTTAGATTATGTCTAACAAGAATGTTGTTCCCGAAGCTCGTGAAGCCCTGAACCGTTTTAAGATGGAAGCTGCCAATGAAGTGGGCGTGAACCTGAAGCAGGGATATAACGGTGATTTGACCTCCCGCCAGGCCGGTTCTGTCGGCGGCCAGATGGTTAAAAAGATGATTGAGCAGTACGAGCAGAACATGAAGTAATCACCGTATCAGCGGATAAACAAAATGAGCATCGCCCAATAGGGCGGTACCCACCAAGAATAAGCCAAGGCAGGGCAGTATGGCTTGATAGCCATGCTGCCCTGCTTCCGTCTTTAATGAAATAAAAAGGGCTGCCAAAACGGCAGCCCTTTGAGATATACACGCTTATGCTTTCAAAGCCTCAGCAAAGAACTTGTTGTGAACAGCAGTCACAGCCTTATCGGCATCCTCGGCGGCAATCAGCACAGAAATCTTAATTTCGCTGGTAGAAATCATCTGAATGTTGATGTTGGCCTCAAACATGGCCTCAAACATCTCGGCAGCCACACCGGGATGGCTTTCCATGCCGGCGCCTACGATGGACACCTTTGCCACATTCTCGTCATACACCACGCTGGATGCACCCAGAGCTTCGGCATAGGGGTTCAGCATTTCAATAGCAGCCTTCAAGTTGTCCTGTCCAACCGTAAAGCTGATGTCTTTGGTGCCGTTGCGGCCGACAGACTGAAGAATAATATCTACGTTGATATTTTTAGCGGAAAGCTTGGAGAAAATCTTAAAGGCCAAGCCGGGTTTATCCGGTACACCGATAATTGAAATCCGTGCAATATTTTCGTCCTTTGCTACGCCGCTGATGAGCATCTTTTCCACTTTTGTTTCCTCCTTCACGATTGTACCCGGTACTCTGGACAGGCTGGACAGCACTTCCAGTTCGATATTATATTTCTTTGCCATTTCAACAGAACGGTTGTTAAGCACCTGTGCACCAAGTGTAGCCAGTTCCAGCATTTCGTCATAGGAAATGCTGGCCAGTTTTTTAGCGCCCGGAACTTTTCTCGGGTCAGCCGTAAACACACCTTCTACATCGGTATAAATCTGGCACAAATCGGCATGCATCACAGCAGCAATGGCCACTGCACTGGTGTCGGAACCGCCGCGCCCCAGAGTAGTCATATCGTCATAGCGGTTAATCCCCTGGAAGCCGGTGACAATAACAATATTCTTTTTATCGAGTTCTTTGCGAATGCGGTCAGGAACCACTCTTTTAATACGGGCATTCCCATAAGCAGAAGTGGTAACAAAACCAGCCTGCCATCCCAAAAGGGAAACTACTGGGAAACCAAGCTTTTCAATAGCCATTGCCAGCAGGGAAGCCGAAATCTGCTCGCCTGAGGTCAACAGCATATCCATTTCCCGTTTGGAGGCGTCAGGATTGATTTCCTGTGCTTTGGCAATCAAATCGTCCGTTGTGTCTCCCTGTGCGGACACAACGACAACTAAGTCGTTACCTTCTTTATATTTACTGGTAACAATATCCGCTACGTTAAAAACCCGCTCTGCATTGGCGACAGAAGAGCCGCCAAATTTCTGTACAATCAAGCTCATGTCTTTCTTTCCCTCACTCTCTTACTCAATCACAATCCGTGCGCCCTGAGAATCAGCGCGCAGGATTTCCGTATGCCAGCCGGTAATACCCTTTTCTTCCAGATGAGCCGCTGCCTGCCGGATAAAATCATCGGAATTTGCGGCATCTACAAAGGCGATAATGGTAGGACCTGCGCCGCTGACATAGGTACCCAGAGAACCTAGCTCATAGGTCATACGGAATACCTGGTCATAATGGTCAATCAGGCCGCTGCGATAAGGCTGATGCAGTTTATCCTGCACGGCCACCCGCAGATTGCCAAGGTTCCCGGAAAAGAGCGAAGCCGTCATCAAAGCGGAGCGGGAAAGGTTATATACTGCGTCTGCCCGGGAATAATTTTCCGGCAAAACAGAGCGGGCCTTTTCCGTTTTCAACTCGAAAGGCGGGACCAGAACGGCAAAACGGATTTTATCGGAAACAGGTACACTAACACTGTATACCCGTTTGCCTTCAATAGCAGAGGTTACCAAACCGCCCGCAATAGCGGGAGAAGTATTGTCCGGGTGGCCTTCAATCTGTGCAGCCAGATTGATGAGGTCTTCCTGAGAAAGGGGGTTGCCCAGCATCCGGTTTGCCCCCAGAATACCGGCCACAATACAGGCCGAGCTGCTGCCAAGTCCACGGGCCATGGGGATATTATTTTCCTGCAAAATTTTAAGGCCGGGCAGCTTGTGTCCGCAGCTTTCATACAGGTAATTGGCAGCCCAGAAAATCAGGTTGGAAGTATCAGTAGGGATTTTCGTATCATCTACCGAAGAAATCTCCACATCATCCCATTCTTCCATCCAGACACGATTATATTTATTTAGTGCAATTCCCAAAGCGTCAAATCCAGAGCCCAGGTTGGCGCTGGTTGCAGGTACATCAATACGTATCATTTTCTATCAACATCCTATTCTCAATGATTCGAAAGGGTTCTTTACAAATCCGCCACCCGCACGGTGGTTTCCACTTTAACGCCCATTTTGGAAAGCTGTTCCAGCTTCTCCCGGATATCCTTTTCCTTCATTTCCTTGGTCACAAAGGCCAACTCGTTTCTGGGCGCGTCTTTTCTTGAAAGCTGCTGCACCCCGCCAAAGAGGGCATCAGCGGTTCCCAAAGCAACGGAGGCGTTTTCAGCAGTTGCGCGGACATACATGGGAAGGACATCTTCCAGATAGTCCTCCACATAATCCGGGGAACCGTCTTCCCAGAACAGATATTTCCGGGCTTTAATATGCTTGACACAGTCAATAATATCGGCTACCACGGCACTGGCAGTGGGCAGCTTGCCGGCGCCCTTTCCATAGAATACCACATCACCGGTTGCATCTCCGCGTACCAGGATTCCGTTAAATACGTCATCCACATTGGCCAGCTGGCTGTCCCGGTCAATAAACATGGGGCAGCAGATAATCTGGATTTTTCCATTTTCCATCATCTTCACGCGGCCAATCAGTTTAATCACACCGCCCCAGCTTTCCGCATAATCCACATCGGCCAGGGTGAGGTTTTGAATCCCTTCTGTGTGTACCTGTTCGGGATAAACGTGGCGTCCAAATGCCAGGGAAGCCAAAATACAGATTTTGCGGCAGGCATCATGACCTTCAATGTCCGCTGCGGGGTTGCGCTCAGCATAGCCCAATTTTTGAGCCAGTGCCAAAGCGTCATCAAAGGTCATCTGCTCCCGAATCATTTTGGTCAAAATAAAGTTGGTAGTACCATTCAAAATACCGGCAATCCCAATCACATCATTTGCTGCCAGACACTGGCTGATGGGCCGGATAATGGGAATTCCGCCGCCAACACTGGCTTCGAACAAGAAGTTCAGGTTATTCTTTTGGGCAATGGCCAAAAGCTCTGCACCTTTGGCAGCCACCAGCTCTTTGTTGGAGGTGACCACGCTTTTCCCGTTTTCCAAACATGCCTTTACATATTCAAAAGCCGGATGGAGCCCTCCCATAACTTCCGCAACGATTTGGACTTCCGGGTCATTTAAAATGATGTCAAAGTCCTTGATGAAGCGACCGGCAAAGGGACTGTCAGGGAAATCCCGCAAATCCAAAATATATTTAATGCGGATTTCTTCTTTGGCACGTTTTGCAATACTGTCCACATGAACACGCAAAACTTCTCCTACACCAGAGCCAACCACTCCATAACCCATAATAGCAATTTGTACCATGACTAACACCTCTTTTAATATCCGCTTTCTTATTTATCCGAAATACTGTCAATACTTAACACGCCGTCAATTTGTTTTAACTGGTCAAGAAGCTCTTCTACAGAAGAGTCCATCCGGTCAACCCTGGCGGAAATGGAAACCAGAGCGCGGCCGTTTACCGGAATATTCTGATTGATTGTGAGGATATTAGCGCCTTTTGCATAAAATCCCGAAACCAGTGCCATTAGCACTCCCGGCCTGTCAAGAAGAACAGCCTGTACCGTTATCATATGGCTGCTCAGTTTACGGTTGTATGGATAAACAGCATCTTTATACTTATAAAACACACTGCGGGAAATTCCAGCCATCCGTACTGCTTCTGAAGTGCTGGAAGCTTCTCCATTAAGCAAAAGCTGCTTGGCTTGTAAGACCTTTGTAAAGACCTCCGGCAAAACATCCTGTTCTACCAGAAGATAGGACGTATTCTTCATTGTTCACCACCTGCATACGATTGTGTTTCAGCAAGGAACAGTTTACCACATTACTACCCTGATTGCAATAGGGATAACTTGTATTTTTTTTCAAGATTTTACGATTTATTAGGAATTTTATACAACTACTCCCCGAATGCTTTTGACGATGCCCTATTATTTGTGAAAAAATCCCCCCGTTACAGTCCCAAAACAGGAGCTGTATATCGGGGGGAGTCTTAGTTAAGGCATAAAAGGAAAAATTATTCTTCCAAAGAAGGGGTTTCTTGTGGAGTTATTTGTGATTCTTCCTGCGACGATTCTGAATCGGTTGATTCAGAAGAGGATGGCGAGGGAGAAGGGGATGGAGAAGACTCTGGTGTAGCCTCGGGAGAAGCAGAGGGGGTAGGGCTGGGGCTTGCCGTTGCCTTATCATTATCTTCATGACTATCGGTACAAATATTGGGAATTCGCGAGCTTTGATACCATCCAACCGCCGTTTTCGTGCAATTTTCTCCTTTTAGTAATCCTGTTTCCATACAATACTCAGCAGAAATTACGGTAGAATCCAAATCATAAGACCACTCGGAAGAATCTTTGTCTTCCAAGCACCGACTCATAATTGCTTTCCAAAGGCGTTTGGGGTCAGAAGTACTGGGGAGTGCACTGGGAGTACGGTATCCAGACCAAACGGCAGCCACTGCATAAGGGGTACCGCCGGCAAACCAGGCGTCACAGTTAGAGTCAGTCGTACCGGTTTTGCCAAATACATCCCATCCACTAATGGCTACGTCTTTTGCCGTACCGCTGGAGCCATAAACAGGCATATGCAGCAGTTTGTTCATCACAGTGGCATCGTCAGCGGACAGCGCCTGTGTGGGCACATTGTTTGTATTGTCCAAAATCCGGTTTCCATCATGGTCTTCCACATAATAATAGGTATAAGGCTCATAATACTGGCCGCCGTTTCCAAAAATCTGATAGGCAGCCGTCATTTCTTTTACCGTCATGCCGCCATTCAAACCGCCGATACTCATTGCACCAATGGCAACGCTGTCTTCCTGGGGATTCATATGCTCAAAATGAAGTTTTTCCGTTAAAAAGTTATAAACTGTCATCGTACCAATTTCTTTGGTAAGTTGAGCTGCGGTAGTATTTTGAGAAATTTCAATAGCATAGGGAAGCAGCATGGTTCCCTGAGGAGCCTTCCAAGCATTGTTAGGGCCGGGGTCACCATTTGGGAAATAATTATCCACATATTCATCTACAAGCATGCTGGAATAATTAATAACGCCCATATCCATTGCAGCAGAATAAACGCCAATGGGCTTAATGGTAGAACCTGGCTGCCGGGCAGCATCTGTCGCATAGCTATACCACAAATTGCCGGTTTTTTCCTGACGGGAGCCGACAGTTGCCAATACACGCCCTTTATAATCCATCATATAAAATCCGGATTCTACAGCACCGTCTGTCGAATAATTTTCTTCGTTTTGATATTCTTCTTCAGCAATTTTCTGTGCTTCAGTATCCATAGCACAATAGATTTTAAGGCCGCTGTGATACAGCATTTCTTCTGCTTTTTTCTGGTCACAGTCATACAGCTCCATCAAATCCGCAGTAACATCATCATACAGTGCCTCGATATACCAGTTCCAAACAGAAGAATCCGTTTCCTCTTCGTCTTCGCCGTCCTGGCTATACCCTACAAATTCCATATGCTCAGATTTTTCCAAAGCTTGATTATATTCGTCTTCGGTGATTTTTTCCTGTTCATACATCTCTTTGAGCACGATTTGCTGTCTCTCTTTGTTGTTTTCAGGATAAATGAGAGGATTATATTTATAGGGGTTCTGGGTAATGCCCGCAATAGCAGCGCACTCGGCCAAGTCACAGTCTGTAATATCTTTTCCAAAATATAATTGTGCTGCGGCCTGCACACCGTTCGTGCCTCCGCCAAAGCTGACAACATTTAGATAGGCTTCCAAAATCTGGTCTTTGGAATACTCGTCTTCCAGCTTGAGAGCCATAAAAATTTCCCGGACTTTGCGCAAAAGGCTTACTTCGTTTTTACCGGTAACGTTTTTAATCAGCTGCTGCGTAATCGTAGAACCGCCGCCGGAACCGCCGGTAAACAATTTTCCTACAGCGCCAAAAGTGGTTTTCCAGTCCACACCTTGATGTTCATAAAAACGTTTGTCCTCAATTGCAACAATAGCATCCTTCATATACTTTGGAATGTTTACAAAATCGACCCAGACACGGTTTTCCGAGCTGTGCAGAGACAGATATTCTTCGAACTCTCCCTCTTCGTTTTGCACATAGATAACGCTGTTATAGTCGAGCTTTTGCAAATCCAAACGAGGAGCCTCTACTTTGCTGCCCTCATCCAGAACAAAGTTGATGACTGTAACTCCGGCAGCGGTTCCGGCAATTCCCAAAATAATCAGGAATGTGACCAGCAGCCGCAGTACAGCACGGACAATTCCACGAGCCGTAGCACCAGCGGAACGGGATTGTTCCCCTTCCTGTACAAATGGGCCCGTTGTGGTGTTGTACTTGTTGATGTCTGTTTTTTTCAAATTCAGCCAACTCCTTGATTTTGTAACCGTAGTATTATTGGGCGTGCATATTTTTCCAGTTTGTCCTCATACTAACGGCGAGGTGATGTACTTTGAACAAAACAAAACTGCTCACCGCCTGTTTGATTGGGACAGGCATTGTCGCCGCAGCTGTGGTAATTGGCGCTTCGCAAATGATGGCTCCTGGAATTTCTTCCCATTCCACCGTATCGTCTTATTTTACCTCATATCCCACATCAAGTCAAGAAATGGCTGAAGAGCCGCAAAACTCTTCTTCTGCCTGGGAGGCTGCCGCACCGGAAACACCCAAGTATCGTATTTCAGTATATAAAGAGCATGTGGCGGTTTTTTTGGCTGGAAGAGAAATCCCCTATCAAATTTTGGAAACCAGAGTGGATTCTTTGCCGGAGTATGACCAGGCACTTTTGCGGGAAGGGGTAGCTGCCCGGGATGAAGCAGAACTAACACAGCTCTTGCAGGACTATGAAAGCTAAAAAACACCAAAAAGGAGGTGCTCATCAAAATAGCAACAAAATCATACCAAAATCGCATCAAAATGGCCGCCATTGTGCGGCTGTTTTCTTTTGTTTTATAAAATTATAAACGAAAAACTGTAAACTATAACTGTGAAATATAAATATTTATAAGGCGTTTTATTAATAATTTATAGTATGAATAATAAAAATTATATGATATAATACAAGTATAGTGACATATAAGCCAGCTGAACCGGAGGGAGTCCAATGAATATTTCTAAAACCGGATGAATGGGGACTGCTGTTTTTAGTAACTGGTGCAATTTGTGAAAAAGGAGTAGAAGTGCCGATTGGAGGTGCATTGTGATGAAGAAAAAACGAGTCGTGGCAGCAATACTTGCCGGAATTTTACTGGTAATAGG
>DYBQ01000083.1 GCA_019418545.1 Clostridiales bacterium
GCTGCGTATGATTTGCCCGGAGGGCGGCTTTTCCCGGCTAATGAGAATAATTTTGGGAGCGTTTGTCCTGTGTGCCCTGCTGCAGCCCCTTTGGAGCCTGAAGGATGCCGGGTTTGGAGCAGAGGCAGGGTATGAAGAGGCCATGGCACAGGCGGAAAGCTATGAAGAGCAGGTGGAGGACCGCTCGCTGCAAATGATGGAGAGTTCATTAAAAAGCCTGATAGCGGCAGAACTGAGCAAAAAAGAAATTCCTTTTGAAAAAATCTCCATTTCCATGGATACCGGGGAAGATGGGCGCATAGTAATAAGGCAGACGCAGGTTACGCTTCCATATGGCCAGAATGCAGAGGAGGTAAAAACTCTGCTGCGGGAAACATTGGGATTGGAAACGGAGGTAACCGCTGATGAAAACCGATAACACGGCCGGATGGGCACAAAAGATTATGGGGAACGACAAGCTCCGGCGCTGGGTCCTGATAATAGGACTGGCAGGAATTGTGCTGATATTCCTGTCCGGCTTTTTCGGACAAAACACAGAAAAGGAGGAAACGCCGAAAACAACTGTAACATCTGATGAATATGCACATCAACTGGAAGAAAGCCTGCTAGAAATCATCCGGGCCATTACAGGTGAGGAGGACGCGCAGGTAATGGTAACGCTGGAAAGCGGCACCCGGCAGGTATATGCCACCCAAGAGAAAAAAAGCGCAGGCAGTACCGAAGAGCAGGCAGGTCAGAGTACCATCCGCTCGCAATCCAACGATGACAGTGAAACCAGCTACATTATCATTAAGGATTCCGACGGCTCACAAAAAGCACTGTCCGTCACCGAGATTTCACCTGAAATCCGGGGTGTTGTGGTGGTGTGTGGAAACAGTGGTGATGCAAAGCTTCAGCAGGACATTATCAATGCAGTGACAACAGCGCTGCAAATCTCATCCGCAAGAGTTTGCGTAGTAGGCAGGGGGTAAAAATATGAAGTTCATTGGTTTTTGGGGCAAAAGCAAAGAAACGGGGGAGCCGGTGCTGGAATACCACCCGCCTTATGAGGAAGACGGTGTGGAAGATTCCATAAAAACCGGAAGAAGCCGTCGGGAACAGCGGTCTTGGGACGAAGACAGGGAGGCAGAGGATTTCTGCCCAGAGGACTCTTTGGAGGACAGTGCCGTGTATTCCGATGAGGATACCTATGCTTCCACAGAAAAAAAGGCAAAAAAGAAAAAATCTTCCGGGAAACGTCAACTGGTCATGGCGGCTTTGGTAATGGCACTGGGAGCCGCGGTTTACTTAAACTGGCAATTTTCCGGCGACCAGCAGCTTCTGGCAACGGATACGCTCAGCTCAGAAAGAGAAATTGGTGCGGCACAGCTGGTAAACGGGGAGGCGGAAGAAACCGAGGAAACCGGTGCGGCTGCTTCGGAGAGTGAGGGGGAATCCACATTTACACAGGCAAAGCTTTCGCGGCAGAAGGCCCGGGATGAAGCGGTGGAAATGCTGGAAGAAATCGTGAAGGATGCCGAGAGCAGTGCGGAAGCCAAAAAAGAGGCAGTGGCACAGTCGGCAGAAATTGCCCAGAATGTGCTGAAAGAAAATAATATTGAAAATCTGGTAAAAGCCAAGGGGTATGAAGAATGTGTAGCGGTGATTCAAAACGGCGAGTGCAGCGTTATCGTAAGCGGACAGCTGAAAAACGCCAGCGATGCCGTGGTGATTCAGGATATTGTCACCGGTCAAACTTCCTTTGCCCCGGAAAAAATTAAAATAGTTGAGTCAAAATAGTTTGCTCCCGCGTAAAAATGTGATATACTAAGAATTACAGTGGAGCTTGACAGAAGAACAGAGAAATGGTATGCGGCAGGCTCTCCGTTTTGGAGAGCCTGTTTTTGTGTCCTATGTGCAGTCTGCCCTCCACCTGGAGGGCTTTTTTTCTGTCAAAAATTATCTCCCATGGAGGATATATGAAGCGTCGAGAAGCAAGAGAACAGGCTTTTATTCTGGCCTTTGAACAAACTATCAATCAGGACAGTATCCAGCATATTATTGATGCAGCCGGCATGAGCCGCGATTTGATTGCCGACGAATTTGCCGAAAGACTTGCAATGGGAGTGGAAGAGCATCGGGACGAGCTGGACGAGCTTATCAGCCAATATACCCGCGGCTGGAAAATAAACCGCCTTTCCAAAACTTCCCTCACCATTCTGCGTATGGCCGCCTATGAAATTCGCTTTGAAAAAGAGATTCCGCCGCAGGTTTCCGTCAATGAGGCGGTGGAGTTGGCCAAAAAATATGGTGCTGCTGAAGATGCATCCTTTATTAACGGTGTGCTGGCCAGTGTGATTCGGGCTGAAAACGGAGAGAAAACCAATGACCAGCCGTGAGCCGGTGATTTTGGGCATTGATACCAGCAACTATACCACTTCTGCCGCCCGGCTGGAGAAGGGGGAAATCTTCCAGAGTAAAAAGCTTTTGCCGGTAAAACCTGGACAGCTTGGCCTGCGTCAGAGCGATGCGGTGTTTCATCATGTCCAGCAGCTGCCCGACAGGCTGGAAGAGGTTTTGCAGGGAGCGCCGCCCATCCGTGCAATTGGGGTTTCCGACCGCCCCCGGGCGCAGGAAGGCTCCTATATGCCCTGTTTTACGGTAGGGGTGGGAACTGCCCGGACGCTGGCTGCCGCGGCCGGTGCATCGTTATATCGATTTTCCCATCAGGCGGGGCACATTGCCGCTGCCCTCTATTCTGCCGGGCAGCTTGCGCTGCTGGAAGAGCAGTTTCTGGCCTTCCACGTGTCTGGCGGAACGACGGAGGCCGTGCTGGTCACGCCGGATAAAGATGAGATTCTCCATGCGGAGATTGTGGCTTCTTCGCTGGATTTAAAGGGAGGGCAGGCTGTAGACCGGGCTGGTGTGCTGCTGGGGCTGCCGTTTCCCGCCGGGGCGGAACTTGAAAAGCTGGCCCTTTGCTGGGAAAGCCCCATCAAGGTTCGGCCAGTGATGAAGGGCGCCGATTGTTCCCTTTCCGGCATTGAAAACCACTGCAAAAAGCTTTTTGATACAGGGCATCCCAAAGAGGAAATCGCCCGGTATTGTTTGGAGGCTGTCAGGGCCGCACTGGAAGGCATGTGTACTGCGCTTTCGGAGCAATATGGGAAGCTTCCGGTGCTGTTTGCCGGAGGTGTGATGTCCAATTCCATTATCAAAAAAGCATTAACAGAAAAATTCGGCGCTTATTTTGCAGAGCCGGTTTTCTCTGCCGATAACGCTGCAGGCGCGGCAGTGCTGGCGGCGAGAAAGGAAGGAATGCTGTGAGCATGATGGTGCTGACTGTAAGCCAGGTTAACGGCTACCTAAAATCCCTGCTGGATGGCGATTCCAATTTAAACCCAGTGTTTGTCAGCGGTGAGATTTCCAATTTTACCGACCATTACCGCTCCGGGCATCTATACTTTTCCTTGAAAGACGAAAAATCGGTGTTAAAAGCCGTAATGTTCGCTTCCAGTGCCCGCCGCCTGCGGTTTCGTCCGTCAGATGGTATGAAAGTGCTGTGCCGGGGCAGGATTAGTTTATATGAAGCCTCCGGTCAGTATCAGCTCTATGTGGAGGACATGCAGCCCGACGGTTTGGGCGCGCTGAACCTTGCCTATGAGCAGCTGAAAGCCCGTTTGGAAAAAGAAGGGCTTTTTAGCCATGCCAGAAAGCGCCCCATCCCCCGGTATCCCCGCCGGATTGGCGTGATTACTTCGCCCACCGGCGCGGCTGTGCGGGATATCTGCCAGATTTTGGGCCGCCGCTGGCCCATGGCGGAAATTGTGTTCTGCCCGGTGCTGGTGCAGGGGGAAGGCGCGGCGCCCCAGCTGGCGGCCGCCCTTGCCCGGATGAACCGCATTGAAGGCGTGGACACGATTATTATCGGCCGGGGCGGCGGCTCGCTGGAGGACCTTTGGGCTTTTAACGAAGAAAGCGTTGCCAGGGCGGTGGCGGCTTCCAAAATCCCGGTAATTTCTGCCGTGGGGCACGAGACGGATTTTACCATCTGTGATTTTGCGGCGGATTTGCGGGCGCCCACGCCCAGCGCGGCTGCCGAGCTTGCCGTGCCCGACCGGATGGAAGAGAAAATGCTGGTGGAGTCGGCGCGATACACCCTGCAAGCGGACATGCAGTCCCTTTTTGCCCGGTATAGGATGGAGCTGGATTCTTTGACGGCCCGCCGGTGCCTGCGGGAGCCTTTGGAGCCGGTGGTGCGGAAAAGGGACGAGCTTTCCCACTTGGTCCAGCGGCTGACGGCGGGGATAGCTTTGTCAATCAGCCGGGAAAAAGAAGAACTTTCCCGATTAACCGGCACACTGGATGGGCTCAGCCCGCTGAAGGTGCTGGGCCGGGGCTATGCGCTGGCCCGGACGGAAGAGGGAGAAACCATTCGGAGTGTGTCACAGGTACGGGAAGGGAACGTTTTCCGGCTGCGCTTTGCAGACGGAGAAGCCCGCTGTATACAGGCAGAAAAGGAGGAACCTCATGAACCGTAAAATGAGCTATGAAGAGGCGCTTAGCAAGCTGAAAGAAATTGTCGCCCGGCTGGAAAGCGGGGAAGAGACGCTGGATAATTCCCTAAAGCTGTTTGAAGAGGGGGCAAAGCTGTCGTCTTTTTGCTATGAGAAGCTGCAAAACGCTGAGCAGAAGATTACAGAGATTACAAAGCTGGAACAAGCGACAGAATAATAACTGCACACAAAAGGGCAGCGCCCAAATAGGTAATGCTTATGCGCAAATATAATTGTGTAAAATTCTCAAGTCAAAAGCTATTAGGGATGTATACTGAAAAAAGACCTTGCAGAATACTATTTGATAATGGCAGGTTGTTAGTACAATCGTGCTTGATGAAAAAGCCACTACTGTGTCTCAACTCGATTCTGTCTGTCAAAGATGTCACTGCATTGGGACATCACTATTTTTCAATTACTTATTTACAAAACGACAAGGCTCATACATTGATTCTCTTTGTAAAAAGAAAAGATAGAGATGGATTTTTGGAAGCCTGTTCACAGCTTATAAAAAAATTGCATTAGTATGTTGTGTGGGAACCCACATCTGTGCTTTTCCTTCTCTGCAATATCAATGCGAAACAGGAGAAACTACCATGAATAAGATGGAAATACAGGAAATTGAAAACGCACTAAAACAATATCTGCCACAGGAAAAGGATTTGAGAAAAAATCTTTTTGAAAGCATGGAATATAGCCTGATGGCCGGCGGAAAACGGATTCGCCCCCAGCTGGTGCTGGAGTTCTGCCGAATCTGCGGCGGAAGTCCCGAAAAGGCCATGCCCTTTGCCTGTGCTATTGAAATGATACATTCCTATTCGCTGATTCACGACGATTTGCCCTGTATGGACGATGATGATATGCGTCGTGGAAAGCCCACCAATCATAAAGTGTATGGAGAAGCGACTGCCCTGCTGGCGGGAGATGCTTTGCTAACACTGGCGTTTGAAACCATGCTTTCTCCCGAAAGCATCTGCGCTGTGGGAGCAGACCGTGCTGCTCGTGCCGCCGGGGAGTTGGCAAAGGCCGCCGGAGCTCATGGCATGGTAGGCGGGCAGATGATTGATTTAGAGTCGGAGGACAAACAGGTTTCGCTGGAAGTGCTGCAAAAAATGGACGAAGGCAAAACCGGCGCGCTGATTCTGGCAGCCTGCCGGATGGGGTGCATTCTTGCGGGAGCAGGAGAAGAACAGCTGCAGGCTGCTGATGTGTATGCCAAGTCCATTGGGCTTGCTTTCCAGATTGTGGACGATTTGTTGGATGTGACCGGTGACGCGGCGCTGCTTGGCAAAAATACCGGTATGGACTCCCAGCGGGGCAAGAGTACCTATGTGAGTCTGCTGGGCATAGAAAAGGCAAAAGAAACTGTGGAGCAGCTTACCCGCACTGCCATAAATGCCCTGTCTGTTTTTGGAGAGAAGGGGCAGGAATTGGCAGATTTCGCAGTGGCTCTTGCAAGCCGTGACCACTGATGGAGCCTTTGCGTTTTGTGGTGCCGCCACAGTGGGAGGGGGCGCTGCTGAAACAGTTTCTTCGCCGTGAGGCGGAAGTTACAGCCCGGCTGCTTGCTCGGCTAAAACGGACAGAAGATGGGATTCGGCTTAACGGAAAGCCGGTGTATGTAATTGAGACGATTCACACCGGCGATGTGGTGGAGTTGTTTCCGCCGCCGGGCGAAACACAGGCGCCGCCGGAAAACCTGCCTTTCCCCGTTGTTTATGAGAATGAGAGGCTGCTGGCAGTGAACAAGCCCGCTGGAATGCCGGTGCATCCTTCCCCGGGGCACGACCGGGACAGCCTGCTCAATGCTTTTTCCAGCTGGCTTTTGCGGGAAAATCGTCCGGCTTTTGCGTTTCGTCCGCTCTATCGGCTTGACAAGGACACTACCGGTGTGCTTTTGCTGGCAAAGGATGGGTATGCGGCTGCTGTGTTCCCTCAAAATATCCAAAAGGAATACTGGGCTATCTGCGAGGGAATCCTGAAAGGGGAAGGCACTATCAATTTGCCTATTGGGCTGGAGCCGGGCAGCCGGATTCGGCGCAGTACCGGCCCGGATGCGGTAAATCCGGTATGCGCAGTTACCCACTGGAAGGCTTTGGCAGATGATGGGCAGCACACGCTGGTTTCTTTTCGGCTGGAAACGGGCCGCACCCATCAAATTCGGGTGCATATGGCATCTGTGGGGCACCCTCTGGCAGGAGACGACCTTTATGGCGGCAGCCGGGAAAGAATTTCCAGCCAGGCACTGTGCTGCGTATCTGCTGTGATTTTTAAGAGGGAAGGAGAAAAACCAGTGAAAATTGCGGTGCCGGTTCCCGAAATATGGCGAATTGCTTTTCCTGGTTTATTTCTTTCAGAACAAAATAACTCGTATTCTGTATAAATCATACGAATCAGCTGCGGAAAACACCGGGAAAACCGGAAAGTTTATTCATGAAACTGCTTGATTTCTGTATGTTTATGCGTTATAATCGGTTTCAGACAAAAACGTTGCTGCATGGCTCGACGAAAGTTTCTTTTTTTCAGGGGAATTTGTGCCGGGATTTGCAGCGGAAAAGGGGTATTTCAATTATGAAAAAAATGAAAAAACTGGCAGCCCTGCTTCTGGCTGCCGGCATGATGGTGAGCACAGTGGCTTGTACTTCTGCACCGGCTTCCAGTGGAACAGATGCTGGAAACAGCACGGCTTCTGGAGAAAGCAGCACCACAACTTCCGGCGAGACCTCCATTGACAAGATTAAGGCCGCTGGAAAAATTGTGATGGCAACCAATGCACAGTTCGAGCCTTTCGAGTATATTGATGGTACGGATTATAAAGGCATCGACATCGAAATTTCTCAGAAAATCGCTGATGAACTGGGCGTAGAGCTGGAAATCCACGATGTAAAGTTTGAGTCTGTTATTGCAGAAATCACCACTGGCAAGGCAAACTTTGCTGCTGCCGGTTTGTCCATTACTCCCGACCGTTTGGAAAATGTGGACTTCTCTGATGAGTATTTCTCCGCTACCCAGTCGATTCTGGTTATGAAGGAAGGTTCCTCTGTGGCAAAGCCCGAGGACTTGAATGGCAAGGTGGTAGGTGTGCAGACCGGTACTACCGCCGATACCTATGTAACCGACAAAGACGGCGAGAACAATGTAGGCGTAAAGGAAGTTAAGCGTTATAACTCTTTTGTGGATGCCGTTAACGATATGATTACCGGCCGTTTGGACGCTGTGGTCATGGATGATTTCCCGGCCAACAAGCTGGTGGAAAAGAACTCCGATAAGATTATGAAGCTGGAAGATGAGCTCACCGGTGAAAAGTATGCTATCGCGGTTCCCAAGGGCGACGAGGCCATGAAGGAACTGGTAAACAAGGTTCTGGCCGACATGGAAGAGAGCGGCGAAATGGACGAGCTGCTGACCAAATATATTGGAGAAGAATAATTATCTTGACGAGTAAAAGGCGGCAGGGCAGACACTCTGCCGCCTTCCATTATTTTATAAGGAGGAAGGTTCATGCAATGGCTGACAGATTTTATTAACAAATTTTATCAGACCATGATTGTAGATGACCGGTATATGCAGATTCTCTGGGGCCTTGGAAACACCCTGCTGATTACGGTCTGTGCTATTTTGATGGGTATCGTTATCGGAACCATCATCGCTATGATTAAGGCCAAAGTTTTTAATCCCCGCAATATCGTATTAAAGGTGATTGTGAAAATACTGGACGTTATCGGCAGTATTTACCTTACGGTCATTCGCGGTACCCCTATGATTTTGCAGCTCATGATTATGTATTATGTCATCCTCACCAACATCACCAATGGCGTTATGGTGGCCTGCATTGCTTTCGGTATCAACTCCGGCGCCTATGTGGCAGAAGTCATCCGTACCGGTATTTTGTCGGTAGATAAAGGCCAGATGGAAGCGGGCCGCTCTTTGGGTTTGACCCAGACTACCACGATGTTCAAGATTATTTTCCCTCAGGCACTGAAAAACGTTTTGCCCGCTCTTGGAAACGAATTCATTGCCCTGCTCAAGGAAACGTCTGTTGCCGGTTATATTGGCATCCACGATTTGACCAAGGGTTCCGATATTATCCGTACCACTACATATGAATCCTTTATTCCGCTGATTAGTGCTGGCGTGGTATATCTGGTATTGGTAATTGGCTTGACCAGCTTGCTGGGCTGCTTTGAGAGGAGGCTGCGTAAGAGTGATATCCGTTAAAAATCTTGAAAAAGCGTTTGGCGAAAACAAGGTGCTCTGCGGCATCAATCAGGAAATTAAGAAGGGCGAAAAAGTGGTCGTCGTCGGCCCATCCGGCTCCGGCAAAAGTACCTTCCTCCGCTGCCTGAACCTGCTGGAACTGCCTACCGGCGGCGAAATCTGGTTTGAAGGAAACAACATCACCGACCCCAAGTGCGACATTAACAAGCTGCGCCAGAAGATGGGCATGGTGTTCCAGCATTTTAATCTGTTCCCCCATCTGACGGTTAAGAAAAACATCACAATGGCTCCGGTGCATCTTAAATTGATGAATCAAAAGGAAGCCGATGAGCTGGCCATGCAGCTGCTGGCTCGGGTGGGCTTGGCAGAAAAAGCCGATGCTTATCCCAATCAGCTTTCCGGCGGCCAAAAACAGCGTATTGCCATTGTCCGTGCGCTGGCTATGAAGCCTGATGTGATGCTGTTTGACGAGCCGACTTCCGCCCTTGACCCGGAAATGGTGGGCGAGGTATTGCAGGTTATGAAGCAGCTGGCCGACGAAGGCATGACCATGGTAGTGGTTACCCACGAGATGGGCTTTGCCCGTGAGGTTGCTACCCGGGTGCTGTTTATGGACCAGGGTAAAGTGCTGGAGGAAGCGCCTCCCGAAGAATTCTTTACCCATCCGAAAAATGCACGGCTTCAGGACTTCCTGTCCAAGGTGCTGTAAAAATAAACAAAAGGGACTGGTTTCTATACCGGTCCCTTTTGTTTATCAAATGTATTTAATGGAGGATTGTCAGGCACTTGTAATCTTTTTAAGATTTGTGTATGATAAAATCACGACAAGAGCACACAGCCCCAAGGTTTCCTCTTGCAGGCGCTTTTGGGAAGTGTGCTTTTTATTATTTTGAAAGAAAAGAATGGGGGATAACTATGCCGGCAGCAATGGTACACGCTCTGCATGGAGAGCGGATTTGGAAATGGCTGGAAACCGAAAGTGCAGTGGCAAAAGGCCCGCTGGTGAAAGATGCCTTTGAATGGGGAAAACAGGGGCCGGACTTTTTGTTTTGCCATCGTTTTTTTCCGTGGCAAAAAGGGGAAACGCTGGAAGAGTTCGGAGGACGTCTCCATGCAGAGCCACCGGAAAATACACTGAATGTTTTAAAAAAAATTTGGCAGGAACGGACACAGCCAGCGGTGCATTCCTATATTCTGGGATTTTTGTGCCACTATAGCCTGGACTGTACCTGCCATCCCTATATAGAGTTTTTGTCCCAAAAGCTGCTGAAAGAAGAACCGGGACAGACCGAAGATATTTTTCACAACGAAATAGAATCGGCGCTGGACGGAATTGTTTTGCGTTGGGAAACAGGAAAGCTGCCAGGGGAGTTTCGCTTGGAAAGCTGTTTTCCAAAAAATGAAGAGGCAGAAGCCGCAATCGTTGAGATTTATGAGACGCTCTTTGAAGAGCTGTTTCATGTATCTCATAAGGAAAAAGTACTTGAACAGGCTGAAAAAGATGCCCGTCTTACCTTTAGAATTCTCAATG
>DYBQ01000084.1 GCA_019418545.1 Clostridiales bacterium
GGGCAGAGCGGTAATGAGGGCGCGAACCGTTTGAATTGCCTCATCCTCGTTTTCGGCAGCCACATGGCACACACCGGCCTTAACGGCATCCTCGGGAGAAGAGCAGCAGCCGCTGGTTTCCAGGGTCAGCTCTCCTTTGTCGGACATTACCAGAACATCTGCATTGGCTGCAATCATAGCAGAAACGCCGATGCAGGGGCCAAGCACCAGAGCAATCTGGGGAACAACGCCGGAAAGGTTGTTGCTGTGCAGCAGCACCTCGCCATAGGCCGCCATCATTTCGGCGCCTTCACTGAGCCGTCCGCCGATGGAATCATAAATGCCAATTACCGGAGCACCGGTTTTAACAGCCATCTCATATACCTTTTTAATCTTGGAAGCCTGCGCCTTGGACATGGCGCCGCCGCAAACATCGGGGTTCTGTGCGAACACATAAGCCGGGCATCCTTCAATTGTACCAAAACCTGCTGCGGCCTCGGCAAACCCGTCACCGGATTTTGCAAAGGCATCAATCTCGTTAAAAGTCCCTTCATCAAACAGCCGGGCGATACGGTTGTAGGCACCGGTGTTTTTCAGTGCGTCACGAGAAGCCCGCAGCATTTCATTGCCTGCGCTCATTATTGTTCCTCCATTTCTCGCTTTAAGTATTAAGGACAAAGTGCAGGGCACAAGTCCTGAATCATTACAATACATCGTTTATTATAATCCATCCACACTTGCTTGACAAGTGGTAATTGTGAAAAAATTAGCAACGTCTCACGGGCCGGTATATTTCACAATGGTTTCCAGGCCGGTTTCCGCGCCGTTTTTTTCGGGGGTAAAGCCCCGCAGGCGCAAAAACTCGCTGAGCTGCGGCTCCATGGATTTAATTCGATAGGCGCCCACGGCAGCGCCATAGGAAGCGGCCGAGCGCATCAGGCTGTCCGCCACAAAAACACCCTCTCCCGACAGCTTGTCAAGCTCAAAGCCGGGCACTTCCATATGCAGCATCCGCAAAACCGAATGGCAGATATCCACGGCCACCCAGCCCAGCTCCTCTTTCCCGTCCTGCATCAGCAGCACCCGGGCATTATCCTCTCCCTTTTGAGAAAGGCCGTCCAGCAGGCTTTTTTCCCGCTCCCGGTCTTCCATTGGCAGAATGGTCAGCATATTTTTTTCCTCCTCCCTGTTTTCCACCGGCCCGTCTGGCAGCGGCCGCCTTTTCCGACTGCTCGTTCCGGCTGCGGCGCTCCGCTTTGGCAGAAGAAGCGGTCAGGCTCCGCAGCTCTTCTTTGGTCAGCTCCCGATATTGTCCCGGCTGGAGCATCCCCAGCTTGACGGGGCCAATTGCCACCCGCTTCAGGCGGGCCACTTCCAGCCCAAGCTGTTCGCACATGTTGCGGATTTGGCGGTTTCTTCCCTCATGCAGCACAATTTCCAGCACAACACGGTCAGGCTTCTGCTCCAGCACCTTAACGCCTGCAGGGGCAGTTTTTCTTCCGTTAATCACCATTCCCACCGACATTTGTGTCAGCTGGTCTTCCGTAACACCAGGGCGCACCGTAACCCGATAAACCTTTGGGACATGGCGGGAAGGATGGGTCATGGCATTGGCAAAAGCGCCGTCGTTGGTCATCAGCAAAAGCCCCTCAGAATCCCTGTCCAGGCGTCCCACCGGATACACCCGCTGGGGGACGTCCCGGACCAGCTCGGCCACACATTTCCGGTTCATTTCGTCCTGCATGGTGGTAATAAAGCCTCTGGGCTTGTGGAGCATTAAATACACCTTTTCCTTTACCGGCTGTACCGGCACTCCCTCTACCGTTACATAGTCCCGCGCCGCATCCACCTTGTCGCCGATTTGAGCGGTGCGGCCGTTCACCTGCACTTTTCCTGCTGCAATCAGCTCTTCGGCCTTCCGGCGGGAGGTGACGCCGCAGTCGGAGAGCATTTTTTGTAATCGAACTTCATTGGGCATAATCTCGTTTTCCTTTCCTGTTGTTCTCCAGTCTTTACATTCTCTTATGTTACCCTGTAATTCCGAAAAATGCAAGCACCCTTTCCCACCATCCCGGTTTTCTTTCGGGCAAAAGCACGCTTTCTCCGGCCAAAAGCGGGATTTCTGCAACCGATTTCCCATCCAGCACATATCGCACACAGCCCACCTGTTCCCCTTTTTGAACGGGGCCATACAAAAAGCGCGGAATCTCCACTACCCGGCGCACACTCCCCTGCTTTGTTACCGGAAGGGCGGCTGTCTTTGAATCCTGCGCTCCATTCACCGTCACTTCTCCAACCCCTGCCACCGGTACCTGGCAGGTATACCCGCTTTCATCAAACGTGAGGCTCGTCATGCGGGAAAACCCATAGTCCAGCAAAGCCGCATGGTCATTCCAGTCATCCGGGGCGTCCAGCGTTACAGCCACCAGCTTCACCCCATCCCTTTCCGCAGAGGAAACCAGGCACCTTCCCGCCTTTTTGGTAAAGCCGGTTTTTACGCCGGTGGAGCCTTCATACAGCTTTAACAGTTTATTATGGTTCTGGTAGGTCACGGTTTTTTCCGGTGAAAGGAAAGTAACCTTCATGGACTGCGCCCCGGCAATGGCGGCAAAGTCTGGATTGCTCATGGCAGCCGCCCCCAGCTTTGCCATATCCAGGGCAGTGGAATAATGGGTGTCCCCATCCAGCCCCGAAGGGGTGTCGAAATGGGTATCAAGCATCCCCAGCTCTTTTGCCCGCTGGTTCATTTTCGTAACAAACGCCTCCCGGGAGCCGCCAATGATGGTGGCCGCCGAATTCGCCGCATCATTCCCCGAAACCGTAAGCATCCCCACCGCCAAATCACGCAGGGTCAGCCGGTCGCCCTCCCGCAGCCCCATGGAAGAACCTTCCACCAAAACCATTTCCCGGGTAATTTCCACCTCCCGGTTGTCAATGGCTGCCTCCTCCAGCGTCAGCAAGGCCGTCATAATTTTGGTGGTGCTGGCCATGGCCCGCTTTTCGCTGCCATTTTTTTCAAAAAGCACTTCTCCGGTGTCCATGTGGATAACCACCGCACACCGGGCCGACACAGACGGTGTTTCTTCGGCAAAAACCGTTAAAAAAAACGCTGGCAGAATCAGCACCGCCGGCAAAAAGAGCGGCAGGAGGATTTTTTTGACAAAATGGGCAGCTTTTTTCATCATAATCGTACCATCCTTTCGGAAAGGTTTCGGCAAAACCGTACCATAAACTCTATGCATCTTCCGGCGGCGGTATACGGGGCTTTTTGAGAAATGGCAGAACAGGAAACGGGGCGGAAAATCCCGCCCAAAAGCCTTGACAAACCGGAGGGAAGCCTTTATACTGAACCATGTTCATGTTGAGGTGATTTTTTGAATACCATCATAACGTCAAAAGAGGAAATCTTAAAAGCCAGCCGCCAGCTTATTCAGCAGCAGGGCTGGCAGGCAATCAGTATCCGCTCCGTTGCAGCCGCCTGCGGTGTATCGGTAGGCTCTATCTATAACTATTTTGATTCCAAAACAGAGCTGCTGACAGCTGTGGTGGAAAGCGTATGGCACGAAATCTTTCACACCGAGGACAAAATGGAGTTTCACGATACTCTTGCCTGTATTTCCTGGCTGTATCAACGGATAGAGTATGGATGCAAACAATATCCCGGTTTTTTCACCCTTCATTCCCTCCATTTTTTGCAGGAAGACAAAAGCGACGGGAAACGCCGGATGCAAAAAACCTGGCAGCACATTGCAAACAGCCTGTGCGCCGTTATCAAACAGGATAGCCGCATCCGCAGGGATGCTTTTCATCAGGAATTTACTGCCGAAAAGTTTTCGGACATGCTGTTTTCCCTTCTCCTTTCGGCAATCTTCCGGCAGGACTATCACCCCGACACGGTTTTGGAAATGGTGCGCCGGGTTCTTTATTGATTCCCACCTTTTTGTGGGAATTCTTTTTGCCGCAAACTGAACAATGTTCATAATATAGTATAAACTTATCATAAAGGGAGAGAAGCCATGAAAGTCAAACGCAACACACTGCTGCTGCTTGCCTGCCTGGTTTGGAGTGCAGCAGGGTTTAACATCCTCCGCATTGGGATTTCTGTTTATCCCGCCTATATAAGCCTGGTGAACATCATACTCTCCGGGCTGGTGTTCGCTGTTTTTCAAAAATTTATTTTTGGAAAACTGGTTCACAAACACACAGAAAGAATCCGCAGCTATAAAACCGAAAAGCAATTTTTTCTCAAGTTTTTCGATGTAAAAGCCTTTATCATCATGGCATTTATGATGACCGGAGGCATTTGGCTGCGCGCATCCGGGGCTGCACCGGAAGGGTTCATCGCCGTATTTTATTCCGGGCTTGGCGCTTCTCTGCTGCTGGCCGGGATTCTGTTTGGCCGGAATTATGGGAAAGCAGTCCTTTCGGCTGCACCAATACAAAATCAATCTGAATAAGCGAGGGAAAAAACATGCAGGCAATTGTAGAAACCGTATTCGATGCTGTCTATCTGGTTACCGTTATCACCCTGGGGATTTTGATGATTCTCCGAAGCGGGAACAACCGTCAGTTCCGTCTTTTTGGATATATGGCGGTTGTGCTCGGGGCAGGGGACGCCTTTCATTTAATCCCCCGTGCGCTGGCCCTTTGTACCACGGGATTGGAAAATTATACCGCTTTTTTGGGAGCAGGAAAGTGGATTACTTCGGTTACCATGACCGTTTTTTATGTACTGCTCTATTATGTTTGGCGGCTGCGCTATCAAATCCAGGGAAATCAAACGCTCACGGCCGCTGTATACACCCTCTCCGGCCTGAGAATCCTTCTCTGCATGATGCCTCAAAACCAGTGGCTCAGCACACAGCCGCCCCTTTTGTGGGGGATTTGGCGGAACATCCCCTTTGCTTTGCTGGGTCTTTTGATTATTGTCCTGTTTTATCACAGCGCGAAAAAGAGCCGCGACCGCGCCTTTCGATGGATGTGGCTGACCATTGTGCTGAGCTTTGGGTTTTATCTGCCTGTAGTATTGTGGGCTGACCAATTCCCCATGATTGGGATGCTGATGATTCCCAAAACCTGTGCATATGTGTGGACGGTTTTGATTGGATACCGCGCCATGCTTCACGAAACCCAAACAAACCGCTGACAGCCAAACAAGCCGCTGGCAATTTTGATTGCCGGCGGCTTGTTTTTTCGTTTTATTGATTTTACAGGCCGGATGCCTCTGTGTCCGTCTCTGCTTTCATGGCTTCCTTGGCCTTTTCCACTTCTTGAGCAGCTTTTTCGGCTTCCTTCTGCTTTTTATTTTTATTCAGCAGGCCGGTCACTGCGTCCATAAAGCCCGGAGCCATCCCGATAATCCGGTCAACCGAGCTGTTAAAGGGGTCAAGCTGCAAAAGCCGCACATTTCCGTCGCTTACCGTGAGAAACGCAACCGGTGTAATGGTAACACCGGCGCCGGCGCCGCCGCCAAACAATTCCCGATTGGGCTGCGCTTTGGAGGGCAAATCGGAACCGCCGGAAGCAAAGCCGTAGCTGACCTTGGAAATGGGGATAATCACCGTACCGTCCGCTGTGGTAATGGGGTCGCCAATCACGGTATTGACATCGGCCATTTCCTTAATTTTGTCCATGGTTGTCCCCATCATGCTTTCAATAGGATGCTCGCTCATAAATTCCACCAGCCTTTATTTTTATTTTTCTTATGGTTTAGGTTTCTATATAGAAAACAGGCAAGCCCGTTTTTTCCCACTTTTTAAATTTTTTCATCTGTCAGGGCTTTTGCATCGTGGCCGGTGGCTGAGAAGCTTTTGCTTCTTCCAGCTCCCGGTTGGCCCGCGTCATTCGCCCAATCACCCGGAACAGCCCGCCAAGGGCGCTGCTTATTACAAACACCAAAAGAATCCGGCCGCAAAAAGAAAACTGCGCGGCAGTCTCCTTCCTGTCAAAATCCGGCTGCACCGTAATTCCATATTTCCGGCATTTGCAGCCCTGTAAAATCGTGCCTGCTGCCGGGTATACTACCCCGCAAAGCCTGCCGTATAAAATGGCAGTTTCGGCGGCATCTTCCCCGCCGATTGTGAGCAGCAAATCAAATTTTTTCACCACCACATGGCTCCACAGGTTTTTCAGCACCCCGCCAGCAATCCCCGCCAAATCTTTGAGCAGGGAGAGAAGTCCCGAAACCCCCTGATATTTGGCGATTTCTTTCATCTTGGCTCCAAAGCCGGCAGATTTTTGGCTTTTATTTTCGGGCTCCTTTTTGTGGGATACTTCCGGCTGTTTTTTCCTCTTCTTTTTCTTTGGGTTTGTTTTTTTGGAAACCTCCTCCTCTTCCTCCTGTGCCGGGAGAATCGGGATACTGAACCCGGCAATCCGCAGCCACAAAAACAGCTCGTCCCCATATTCCAGCCGCACGCCTATGGGCAAAAGGAGAATGAGGAGCAGCAGCCCCAGCACGGCCCCGGCAATATACCATCCAACCATGGCTCTCCTCCCTTTCCGTCTGTTTTTTTAGGCTCGTCAGCTCTGCACCGGCACAGTGGTTTCTTCTTCCGCCTCCTGCTTTTGCTGCGGCAGAGGCGGCAGCTCCTGCAAAGAGTGGATGTTCAGGCACCGAAGGAAATCCGGCGTTGTCCCATACAAAAGCGGACGTCCCGGCAGCTCCAGCCTGCCCCGCTCCTCCACCAGCCCCTTGGCGGCAAGGCCGCTGATAACGGCGCTGCAATCCACGCCCCGCACCTGTTCCACATAAGCTTTGGTTACCGGCTGATTATAGGCAATCACCGCCAGAACTTCCATGGCCGCCTGGGAAAGCGGGATGTTCCGGCGCATTTCCAGCGCTTTGCGCACGGTTTCGCCATATTCACAGGCGGTGCACATCTGCACATAGCCGTCCAGCTTTACCAGCCGGATGCCCCGCCCTTCCTGATTATATTCCTCCATCAGGCAGTCCATCAGTTCCTCCATGGCGCTCTCGCTGATTTCCAGCACCTGCGCCATGTGGCTGACAGAAACCGGGTCGCCGCTGGCAAAAACAATGGCCTCTGCCGCTCCCAGCAGCTTTTTGTCTTTGGCAGAGCGTTTATTCTTCTTTTCGTTTCCGTAAGCCATGATGTCTGCCTCCTTGTGTCAGTCTCAGCTGTGCATCGTTCCCTTCGCCTTCCACCCGAATCCGTTTGCCTTTAATCAGCTCCAGCACCGCCAGAAACGCCGCGACCCTCTCGCTTTTTTCCTGCTTTTCCCCAAAAAGCCGGGACCAGGACACGCTGCCCTTCTTCCACAGCTTTCGCAGGACAAACACAATTTGGGATGTAACGGAAACAATGGGATGGGTGACAATCCCGTCAAACGACTCGGCAGCCGGCGGCTGCAGCCGTTTTCCCCTGCCGGCCGCGCTGAAATAGGCCCTAAAAATTTCCTGGGGGGTGTGATGGCGGCGATAGGCAGCATCCACCGGCAGCTCCATGGGCTTTCGCACAATGAAATCAAACGAAAAGTTCTCGGCCAGCTTTTCAGCCATTTGCCGGCAAAGCTGATATTCCATCAGCTCTCCTGCCAGCTGCGCCCGAAGCTCCTTTTCTTCCTCGTGCTTTGGCAGCAGGGAAACCGTTTTGAGATAGATTAGCCGGGCAGCCATGTCGAGGAATTCGCTGGCCACCTCCATGTCCAGCTCCTGCATGGCACGGATGTGTGCCAGATACTGCTCCAGCAATTCGGAAATGGAGACATCATAAATGCTTACTTTATTTTTGGAAAGCAGGGTGAGCAAAAGGTCCAGCGGGCCTTCAAACCCCTCCAGCTTATAGGTTATCTTTTCCATGGATTGATAAATTATAACAGCCCGAACAATTCAAAGGGCAGGGAAGACAGCCAGAGAATCCCATCAAGCGCGGCATTCTGCGCCATATTGAGGGGGCGGTCCAGCACACCGCTGAACAGCAAAAGGAACAGCACCATAACAATGACATTTTGATAGCGGTAATAGGCATTCATGGCGCGGTCGGAAAGAAACGCACTGACAATCCTCGAGCCGTCCAGCGGCGGGACAGGCAGCAGGTTAAACACTGCCAGCGCCACATTTACGGTGATATATGCACTGAAAAAGGACGTTACGCCAAGATACACTCCTACCGGAGCACTGGGCAAAACAAAGAGATAGAGGGCAAAATAGAGGATTCCGCCCACTAGTGCCGCCAAAAAGTTGGAGACAGGCCCGGCCAGCGCCGTAATGGCCATGTCCCGCTTGGGCTTTTTAAAGTTCCAGGGGTTTACCAGCACCGGCTTTGCCCAGCCAAAGCCAAACAGCAGCAAAAACAAAGCGCCAAAGGGGTCAAGGCTTGCCAGAGGGTTTAGGGTCAGCCTCCCAGCGGCCCGGGCAGTGCGGTCGCCCAGCTTTTCGGCCATCCAGCCATGGGCATATTCATGCAGGGGCAAAATACAGAAAATGACAAACAGGGTTGCCACAATTTGCATCAAAATCGATTCTCCGCTGACAGACTCTCCGGCCAGCAAAGCACGAATGGCAGAAATCAGCATAAAATTCTCCTTTTGTTTCAGTCTCAAATTCACATGCGGAAAGTGTCTTTTCCCTGCGTTTGCAGGCAAAAAGCCACGGCAATAAACGGCAAACAAGCCTTTCCTTTTCACACGGTCAGCCGTCTATTTGGCTTTCATTATAATACGAACAAAAATAAATTACAAGAAATCCCGGGAAATCCGTCCAATTGTTACCAATTGTTTACAAAATACAGCCTTCTCCCACAGCCCGGTTCAGATAGAAGGAATATAGCAAGCATTCCTTCACCGGCATTCCCGTCATATCAGAAACCGCCCGGGCGTATAATTTCAGCTGCGTTTCATACCGCTTCCAAAGCTCTTCCGGCTCCCGAATCCGGTCGGTTTTATAATCCACCAGCACAAGCCCGCCGTTTTCTTCAAACACGCAGTCCACCACGCCCTGCAGCACCACCGGCTCCTCTGCCATTTCTCCTGCGAGCTGGGGCTTAATTTCCCGGGCCGGCAATTCCGCCATAAACCGGGTTTCCCGCATGACGTTTTTGGAAGAAAGAATCCGTTTTCCCAATTCCCCGGCAAAAAACTTCGACACCCGCAAAAGCTCCACCGCGTCCCCCTGCTCTTTTGTGAGGAAGCCTTCCTCTACCAGCCGCTCCCGCTCCTGCCCGGGATTTTGGCAGGCTTCTTCATACCGGGCAAACTGCATATAGGTGTGCAGCGCCGTGCCCCGCTCTGCCGGGGTCATGCCCTTGTGGCTCAAAAACGCTGGACGGGAAAGGCTTTCTGCCGTTTCCTGTCTGCCTGCCTTTTCTTCTGCCAGGCCGGAGGCCGACACCTTGGAGGGCACATCTGCCAAATCGGCAAAGGGATATTGCCAGTCCAGCCCCTGCTTCAGCCGCAAAAAAAGCGCTTCATCCGGCTGCGGCATCATGCTTTCTTCTTCTGCCTGCGCGATGGCTGGCGCGTCCGGGCGCAGCACCCGGATGTCCCAGGGCGTGTAATCCGGCACCCGCAGCACCAGCTCTTCCTCGGCCATGGCCCGGTCCCGAAGGATTTTCCCGTCAGGATGGCGCAGGGCACAGCACAGCAGCCAGTCTGAAAGGCTGGACGCGCCCCGCACCATATAGTCCGGCAGCTTTTCGTCTTTGGTAAGCCCCGCGGCAAGCTTTGCCAGAGTTTTGTCTGCGTCTTTGAGGGTGGCTACTAAAATCAGCTTTTCCTTAGCCCTGGTCATAGCCACATACAGCACCCGCAGTTCCTCCGACATAGATTCCCTGTCAAGCTCCAGCCGGATGGCTTCCCTTGGCAGCGTGGAAAAACGCGCCGGGGAATCGGGGGCTTTCAGCCGCACTCCCAGCCCCAGCTCCGGGTGGAGCAAAGCATCGTCCTTTTCCCGGTTAAACAGCCGCCCGCAGCCCGCAACAATACATATGGGGAATTCCAGCCCCTTGGATTTGTGGATACTCATAATCCGCACCACGTCCTCTCCTTCCGAGCCGTTGGCGGCAGGGGCTAAATCGGCCTTCTGCTTTTCCAGCCTGTCAATAAACCGGATAAACCCGGAAAGGCCGTTGTAGCCGGAGCCTTCATACCGCTTTGCATACCGGTGCAAAAGCCGCAGGTTGGCAAGCCTTCCTTCCCCGCCGGGAAGGGTCTGCAC
>DYBQ01000085.1:0-7879 GCA_019418545.1 Clostridiales bacterium
TTCCCGGGCTGAATGATTCTAAAAAGCTGACGGAAAAAAAGCGGGAAGCCCTCTTTGACGAAATTTGTGAAAAAGCCATTGCCTTTGGGATTGGCAGTGCTTCCGAGCAGGAAATCGATGAAATCAACATTTTGCAGGCGACCTATCTGGCCATGCGCCGCGCAGTGGAAGAGCTGCCGCATCCTGCCGAGTATGCGCTGGTGGACGGAAACCGGATGCCTCCGCTGCCCATTCCCGGGGAAACGGTGGTAAAAGGCGATGCCAAAAGTGCCAGCATTGCCGCCGCTTCCATTTTGGCAAAGGTCAGCCGTGACCGGGTGATGAAGATGATGGATGAAGTCTATCCTCAATACCAGTTCGCCAAGCATAAAGGCTATGGTACCAAGCTCCACACAGAAATGCTCCGTACATATGGCCCATGCCCCATTCACCGGAAAACGTTTCTCACCAAAATTCTGGGAAAAAGCCATGAATAACACTGCCAAAACCGGCGCAGCGGGAGAGAAATTCACCGCTGACCAGATGAAACAGCGGGGATATCGGATTTTGGCTCGAAATTATCACACCCGGTATGGAGAACTGGACATTATCGCCGCCAGTCAAAAATATATTGTCTTTGTGGAAGTGAAGACCCGCCGGCCAAATGCAATTGCCGCCCCGGCAGAGGCGGTTACATATACCAAACAAAAGAGGCTGGTCCGCTCGGCACTGCTCTATCTGCAATCACATCCTACGCCATTGCAGCCGCGGTTTGATGTGGCCAGCGTTACTATAGATTCATCCGGCTGTGTTACCGGCTTTCACTATTTGGCCAATGCCTTTGGAGGAAAGGAGTTGTTTTGATGCGCTATTTTGATTTGCACTGTGATACTATGGGGGAGTGCTCCCTAAAAGATATCCCTCTGCGCAATAACAGTACGCTCCAACTTTCGCTGGAACGGGGGAGGAAAATTTCTCCCTGGTTCCAGTGCTTTGCCGCCTGGATTCCCGATGACGCAGCCAGCCCCCTGGCTTATTTTCGCAGAGTGGCGAAGCGGCTGGAATGGGAGCTGAAACAAAATTCTGATTGGATGATACAGTGCCGCACCGCCGAAGACATGCATCGGGCTATAAGAGAGCAGAAATGTGGGGCTATTTTTACGGTGGAAGGCGGTTCTGTGCTGGAAGGCCGGCTTGAGGTGCTGGAAGAACTGGCAAGTTGGGGCGTAAAAGTGATGACCCTCACCTGGAACGCTGCGAACCAAATTGGCGGCGGCGCCCAGGAGCCTGGCGGCCTGACGGAATTTGGCCGGGAGGTGCTGGCAGAAATGGAGCGCCTTCACATCATCCCCGATGTTTCTCATGCCAGTGAACCGCTGTTCTGGGATGTGCTGGAGAACACAAAAGGGCCGGTAATTGCCACCCATTCCGATGCCCGTTCTTTGTGCAGCCACCCAAGGAACCTGACAGACGAGCAGTTTTTGGCAATCAAAGAACGCGGCGGGCTGGTCGGCTTGAATTTTTATCCCTCCTTTCTTGCAGATTCCGGGAAAGCGGAAGCGCTGGATATTTTGCGTCATGCGGAGCATTTTCTGGCTTTGGGCGGGGAAAATGTTCTTGCTATGGGCAGCGATTTTGACGGTGCCGACATGCCGTCTGGCATAACGGGGATTGAATCGATAGAGTATCTGAAAGAGCTTTTTGCGCAGAACGGGTATTCTGACGAGCTGATTGATTGGATTTTTTACCAAAATTCTTTCCGGTTTTTTACTGAAACTATGTGAGATATGGTGAAATCTGACATGCCCTTTGACAAGCCGTACAAACTATAATACAATGAAACACAAAGGTTTAAATTCCTTTGAAAGGGGAATGCAGTTTGAAGTATACATGCACAAGAAACCGTGCGGAATCTGTTGAAGCCGCACAGGCCATCGCGCAGGGCATTTCTGCTTCCGGCGGTCTGTTTGTCCCGGAAGAAATGCCCCAAATTTCCTATGCGGAGCTCTGCACCATGCAGACCATGACTTATACCGAGCTTGCCCAGCATATCCTGGCAAAATTCCTCACTGATTTTACGGCAGAGGAGATTCGCGAGTGTGCCGAGGCAGCTTATCGTGCCGATAAATTTTCCGGCGGCCATCCGGCTCCGGTGGTGATGCTCCAGAATGGGGACATTACCCAGTATGCCATGGAGCTGTGGCACGGCCCCACCTGTGCCTTTAAGGATATGGCGCTGCAAATCCTGCCGCACCTGCTGGTAAAGTCTTTGGCAAAAACCACCCCCGGCAAAACCGCCGTTATTTTGGTGGCAACCTCCGGCGACACCGGCAAGGCTGCACTGGAAGGCTTTAAAGATGTGGACGGTACCCGCGTGCTGGTGTTCTATCCCCAGAACGGCGTGAGCCCCATGCAGAAGCGCCAAATGGTCACCCAGGAAGGCGGCAATGTGGGCGTTTGTGCCATTGAAGGCAACTTTGACGATGCCCAGACTGCCGTAAAAGGAATTTTTACCGATTCCGTCATGCAGCAAACGCTGGCACAGCACAATATGATGTTCTCCAGCGCCAACTCCATCAACTGGGGCCGTTTGCTGCCGCAGATTATTTATTATTTCTCTGCTTACTGCCAACTGATGAACAGCGGCGAAATCGATTATGAGGGCGAGAAGGTCAATTTTGTGGTTCCTACCGGCAATTTTGGCGACATTCTGGCTGCTTACTACGCCATGCAGATGGGTTTGCCCGTGGGCCATTTGATTTGCGCTTCCAATGAAAACAACGTGCTCACCGATTTTATCCGCACCGGCACCTATGACCGCCGCCGTCCCTTCCATACCACGATTTCCCCGTCCATGGATATTCTGGTGTCCAGCAACCTGGAGCGCCTGCTGTTCCATATGACTGACGGAAATGCAGAAAAGGTTGCCGGCTGGATGCGTCAGCTCAGCGAAACCGGTTCTTATACGGTGGATGCCGAAACATTGGCACGAATCCAGGCCATATTCCATGCGGGCTTCTGTGACGATGCTTCCACCAAGCAGGCTATCCGCAGCATGAAGGAAACTGAAAATTACCTGTGCGACCCCCATTCTGCGGTTGCATTTGAAGTTTACCATCAGTATGTGGCAGAAACCGGTGATAAAGAAACGCCTACCGTGGTGGTCTCCACTGCCAGCCCCTACAAGTTTGCCGCCAGCGTGCTGGATGCACTGGGCAGCGAATTGTATGCGCAGGACGGCATGAATGATGAGTTTGAGCAGGTATATCAGCTTTCTGCTATGACTGGTGTGGAAGTGCCGCAGCCCATTCAGGCATTGATTGGAAAATCCGTGCGCTTTGAAGATGTCTCTTCGGTTGCCGATATGCGGCAGGCCGTGCTGCGCTTGGCGGGGCTGTCCTAATGTCGCTGTTCTGCATTGCCGATTTGCATCTGTCCTTTAACGCGGATAAGTCCATGGAGGTGTTCCGCGGGTGGGAGCGTTATACCCAGCGGCTGGCAGAAAACTGGAAAGCCATTGTTTCCCCGGAGGATACGGTGGTGCTGGCGGGAGACATTTCGTGGGCAATGAAGCTGGAAGATGCAAAGCAGGATTTTGAATATCTGCATTCCTTACCCGGGAAAAAGCTCATTTTAAAGGGAAACCATGACTACTGGTGGTCTACCCGTACAAAGATTGAAAAGTTTTGGGATGAGTGCGGTTTTCATGACCTTGCGCTGGTGCATAACAGCGCCTGCCCGGTGGGGGAAGTGGCTGTCTGCGGCAGCCGTGGATGGCTGTACAATTCTGAAACGGCAGAAGACCAGAAAATCGTTGCCCGAGAGGCTGGGCGGCTGAATGCTTCGCTAGATGAGGCGGAAAAATTGGGCCTTCGTCCGGTGGTGTTCCTGCATTATCCGCCGGTGTATGACAATATGGAGTGCCGGGGGATTCTGGACGTGCTGGTACAGCGGGGCGTAAAGGAATGCTATTTTGGCCATGTCCATGGGACGCAAGCGGCCCGGAAAGCGCCGATTGGGGAATATCATGGGGTAAAGATGCACTTGATTTCGGCAGATTATGTAAAGTTCATACCAACATTGGTGCGCTGACTACCCCAAATTAATTGCAATTTAGGTTTTTTAACCCCCCTTGTTTCGTGTACTTTTACTGCTCAAAAGCCGTTTTTTTGCGAAAAGCCTGTTTTTCGAGGAAAATTTAAAAATAATTTCAGGTTTTGTCTGGAATATTCCGCAAGCCTGTGCTATAATAACCAAGATAATTTGCAATATTTTGCAGGAGGAAGATAAACAATGAGTCTGAAATCATCCAATAAGGTTGATACCAACCGCTACGAGCTGACCATCAATGTCCCTGCTGACGAGTTTGAAGCTGCGGTTGAAAAGGTATTTAAGAGAGAAAGCAAGAAAATCACGATTCCGGGCTTCCGTAAGGGCAAGGCCCCCCGTGCTTTTGTTGAGAAATATTACGGCGAGCAGGTGTTCTATGAGGATGCCATCAATTTGGTATACCCCTCTGCTTTGGAGAGCGCTGTGGAAGAAGCCGGTCTGAAGCTGGTTGAGGATAGAATTGACTTTGATTTGATGGAAGCCGGCAAGGGTAAGGATTTGCTGTTTAAAGTAACCGTGACTACTTATCCTGAGGTGACGATTGAAGGCTATAAGGGCATTGAAATCGTGAAGAAGCCTGTTGAAGTTACCGAAGAGGATATCGATGCTGAACTGGTGAAGGTACAGGACCGCAACTCCCGTATGGTAACCGTGGAAGACCGTGCTGCACAAAACGGCGACACCGTTGAAATCGACTTTGAAGGCTTTGTAGATGGCGTTGCTTTCGAAGGCGGCAAGGCAGAAAACTTTAACCTCACTTTGGGCTCCGGCCAGTTTATCCCCGGCTTTGAGGACCAGGTTGTTGGCCACAACACCGGCGACGAGTTTGATGTGA
This sequence comes from Clostridiales bacterium, assembly GCA_019418545.1. Classification (GTDB taxonomy): domain Bacteria; phylum Bacillota; class Clostridia; order Oscillospirales; family Acutalibacteraceae; genus Heritagella_A. The sequence continues at coordinate 4,925 of DYBQ01000085.1, forward strand.
ATGTGACTTTCCCGGAGGAGTACCACGCAGAAGAGCTGAAGGGCAAGCCTGCTGTATTCAAGATTAAGCTGCATGAAATTAAGGCAAAGGAACTGCCGGAGATTGATGACGACTTTATTAAGGACATCAGCGAGTTCGACACCGTAGAAGCCTATCGTGCTGACGTGAGAGAGAAGCTGACCGCTTCCCGTCAGAAGCAGGCCGACAACGATGCTGACAATCAGCTGATTGATGCACTGATTGAAAAGCTGCAGGGCGAGATTCCTGAGGCTATGTATCAGAACCGCATTAACGACGATATCCGCGAGTTCAGCTATCGTCTCCAGTCTCAGGGCCTGGATTTGAAGACCTACATGCAGTATACCGGTATGGACGAGCAAGGCATCCGCGATTCCTTTAAGCCCCAGGCTGAGCGCCAGGTGAAGGTCCGTTTGGCTCTGGAAAAGATTGTGGAGCTGGAAGGCATCACTCCCACCGAAGAGGAAATTGAAGCTGAGTATGCTAAAATTGCCAACGTCTATCAGATGGATGTGGAGAAGGTTAAGGGCTTTATTGCTACCAGTGACTTGTCCTTGGACATCGCTGTGGAAAAGGCTATGGGAATTGTCCGCGACAGCGCTGTGATTAAGACCGAGGAATAATCCGCCGGCTGCCGGATAGCAGCATAAAAATGTAGATGAGATGGGTATAATTACTGCCAGAGTTTGGAAAACTGGACATGGTGCGGTAAAAAAGTCCCGTCAGATTTTGCCCGCCGTCAAAAGGAATTGATGGCGGGCAAAAACAGATTTCGGAGGTATCTTTTTAAAAAGGGAAGAATACATTCTCCCGAAAGCCTTTTTGAATCTGTTTGTAGAAAAGGGCACAGAAAGGAGTTTTACGGATGAGTAATTTAGTCCCCTATGTAGTTGAGCAAACCAGCCGTGGAGAGCGTTCGTATGATATTTATTCCCGTTTGCTGAATGACCGTATTATTATGTTGACCGATGAAGTGAACAATGTAACGGCCAGCTTGGTGGTAGCACAGCTTTTGTATTTGGAAGGCCAGGACCCGGAAAAGGATATCAGCCTGTATATCAACAGCCCCGGCGGCTCTGTAACGGACGGTTTGTCTATTTACGATACGATGCAGTATATTAAATGTGATGTTTCCACCATCTGCATGGGAATGGCCGCCAGTATGGGTGCTTTCCTTCTGGCTGCAGGAACCAAAGGCAAGCGCTTTGCACTGCCTAACAGTGATATTATGATTCATCAGCCCAGCGGCGGCGCAAAGGGGCAGGCAACAGATATTCGGATTCATGCCGACCATATTATTGCCACGAAAAAACGGCTGAACCAGATTTTGGCAGAAAAAACCGGCCAGCCTCTTGAAATTGTGGAGCGCGATACAGAGCGCGATAACTTCATGACTGCCCAGCAAGCTATGGAGTATGGTATTATTGATAAGGTGATTTATACAAGATAATTTTGGGGATTGGTGATGAAATGGCAAACAACGATGAGACACAAGACAGAGAGATTTGCTGTTCCTTTTGCGGGAAACCGCAAAGCCAGGCAAGACGTCTGATTGCCGGTAACGGCGTATATATCTGCGACTCCTGTATTGAGCTGTGCAATTCCATTCTGGATGAGGAAAAGCGGCACTTGGCACCTGCCGCACAGTCTGGTGCTCCAGCGGCTATGGTGCTTCCCAAACCTCGGGAAATTAAGGAGATGCTGGACGAATATGTGATTGGCCAGGACCGGGCAAAAATAACGCTTTCGGTGGCTGTCTACAATCATTACAAGCGCCTCTATTATGATGCTGAGGGCGTGGACATTAACAAGAGCAACGTACTGCTGCTTGGACCTACCGGTGTGGGAAAAACTTTTTTGGCACAGACGCTGGCTAAGCTTTTGGATGTGCCTTTTGCCATTGCTGATGCAACAACCCTGACAGAAGCAGGATATGTAGGCGAAGATGTGGAGAATATTCTTCTGCGTCTGATTCAGGCCGCTGATTATGATGTGGAGCGGGCAGAACGGGGCATTATTTATGTGGACGAAATTGATAAGATTGCCCGGAAATCTGAAAACCCCTCCATTACCCGCGATGTGAGCGGTGAAGGCGTACAGCAGGCTTTGCTGAAAATTTTGGAAGGCACAATAGCCAATGTTCCGCCCCAGGGTGGCCGAAAGCATCCGCAGCAGGAATTTATCCAAATCAATACGGCCAATATCCTGTTCATCTGCGGCGGTGCGTTTGATGGTTTGGAAAAGGTTGTTTCCAAGCGTACCACATCGTCGTCTTTGGGATTTGGCGCCGAAGTCCACAGCAAAAAGGAATTGGATACGACTACCTGGATGCGGGACGTAATCCCTCATGATTTGGTCAAGTTCGGACTGATTCCTGAATTGGTAGGCCGTCTTCCGGTGATTACCGCGCTGGATGGACTGGACAAAGAAGCGCTGGTGCGTATTTTGACCGAGCCCAAAAACAGCCTGGTCAGCCAATATAAAAAGCTGTTCCTGCTGGATAAGGTGGACCTCTCCTTTACCCATGAGGCACTGGAAGCCATTGCGGAAAAAACGCTGGAAAGAAAAACCGGCGCCCGCGGCCTTCGTGCCCTGATGGAAGAGGTGCTGACGGAGCTGATGTATAATGTTCCCAGCGACTACACCATTGAACGTGTTGAAATTACGGCGGATACTGTCCGAAGTGGAAAGACGCCGGTAATTACGTATAACCCTGACCGCAAGCCGGTAAAAATTAAAATGGCCGGCCCACAGTCGTCAAACAACGGCCGCAGAAATTCTGCGTCGTAATACGGGAGGCTGCCGCAAACAGGGGTTCCTGCTTTGCGGCGGCCTTTTTCGTACTGGATGGCCGGTAAATAAAATGCAGCTTGCTGCAAGGCCGTCTTAATCCGTCTGACGTGAGAAAGGAAAAAACATGAGTACCATGGAGAAAAT
>DYBQ01000085.1:7889-10143 GCA_019418545.1 Clostridiales bacterium
AAGGCAAATGCCTGCCCTGGCCTTGCGGGGATTGGTTATTTTCCCGGAAATGATGCTCCAGTTCGATGTGGGGCGAAAAAAGTCGATTGCGGCTTTGCAGGCAGCGATGGAAAATCAACTTATTTTTCTGGTCGCACAAAAAGATTTGAGCGAAGATGACCCTGCACCGGAAGGACTGTATGAAGTGGGTGTAATTGCCCGCATCAAGCAGGTGCTGCGGAATTCGGAAGAGGGGGTCCGGGTTTATGTAGAGGGCCTTCGCAGAGGCAGAATGACACAGGTCACGCGCAAAGATTCCTATCTGGAAGGGGAAATTGAGCCGCTGGAAACACTGCCCTATCGGGAAAGCGCCCAATCAGAAGCGCTGATTCGTACAGCACAAAATCTGTTTGAAGAATATATCCGCAATTATCGCCACGTGCCCCCGGACATCATTATGGGAGTTATTCAGGAAAAGGACTGTGGGCAGCTGGCTGATTTTATCGCATCCAATATCCCGCTCGATTATGAACTGAAACAGCAGATTCTTTCCCAGCTGCACCCGGTAAAGCGGCTGAAAGAGCTGACGGTGATTCTGAAAAAAGAAATTCAAATTATGTCCATTGAGGCGGAAATTAACGATAAAACCAAAGAGCAAATGGACGAAAACCAGCGGATGTACTATCTGCGGGAACAGATGCGGGTGATTTCGGAAGAGCTTGGAGAGGACGATAACCCTCAGGCGGAAGCCGATGAATTCAGAAGCCGTATCCTTGCCCTGAAGCTGCCGGAGTTACAGGAAAAAAAGCTTTTAAAGGAATGCGATAGGCTGTTTAAAATGCCCTATGGCTCTCATGAAGCCAGTGTGATTCGTGGCTATTTGGAAACCTGTTTGGAGCTTCCCTGGAATACCCTGAGCCGGGAGCATATCGACATAACCCGAGCCAAACGGGTTCTTGACAAGGACCACTATGGGCTGACCAAGGTGAAGGAGCGGATTTTGGAGACGCTGGCTGTGCGCAAGCTGACAAAAGAAGCTACAGGGCAAATCATCTGTTTGGTAGGCCCTCCCGGTGTGGGCAAAACCTCCATTGCCAAATCCATTGCCAATGCTATTGGCCGCAAATATGTACGGGTATCTCTGGGCGGCGTCCGAGATGATTCCGATATTATGGGCCACCGGAAAACGTATATCGGCTCCATGCCGGGACGGATTATTTCTGCCATTAAGCAGGCCGGTACCCGTAACCCGCTTATTCTGCTGGATGAAATTGATAAGCTTGGAAAGGATTTCCGGGGTGACCCGGCTTCGGCTCTGCTGGAAGTGCTGGACTCCGAGCAGAATTCGGCTTTCCACGACCACTATATTGACATGCCCTTTGACTTGAGCCAGGTGCTGTTTTTAACAACAGCCAATGATGCGTCCACGATTCCAGGCCCCCTGTATGACCGTATGGATGTGATAGAGCTTCCCAGCTATACCCATGAAGAAAAGTTCCACATTGCGGTGAAACATTTGATTCCAAAGCAAATCCAAAAGCACGGGCTGGATGGGCGAAAAGTAAAGATTGCACCGGCTGCTGTTCATGAATTGATTGACGGATACACCCGGGAAGCCGGTGTGCGTACCCTGGAGCGTACCATTGCCGCTTTGTGCCGGAAGGTTGCCAAGCAGGTGGTAACGTATGAAGGGGAAGAGCCGTTTAAAATTTCCATTACCCCGGACAAGCTGGAAGGATATTTGGGCCCCCGCCGTTTTAAAAAGGAAGCACTTACACAAATTGATGAAGTGGGCCTGGTAAACGGGCTGGCATGGACCAGTGTGGGAGGCGAGATGCTTCCAATTGAAGTGGCTGTGATGGACGGAAACGGAAAAATCGAGCTGACCGGCTCTTTGGGTGACGTGATGAAAGAATCTGCCCGGACTGCAATCAGCTGTATCCGGTGCCGTGTGAAGGAATTGGGGATTTCCCCTGATTTCTATCAGAAAAAAGACATTCACATCCACTGCCCGGAAGGAGCCATTCCCAAAGACGGGCCTTCGGCGGGTATTGCCATGGCAACGGCGATTACTTCCGCGTTAACGGGAATTCCGGTAGACCATACTGTAGCGATGACCGGAGAAATCACCCTGCGGGGCCGTGTGCTGCCCATTGGCGGCCTGCGGGAAAAGACCATGGCCGCTTATCGTTCGGGCATCCAAACGGTGCTGTTCCCGGCAGACAACGAGCCGGATTTGGCGGAAGTGGATGATGCTGTGAAAAAGGCCGTAACC
>DYBQ01000086.1 GCA_019418545.1 Clostridiales bacterium
GTTATAGTCCGGATGAAAGAAGCGGTGAACAGAAGGTTTTTCCCTGCCCCTTTGCAATTTTTTGCAAAGGGGCTTTTTATTTTTCCTCCTGCCGCCGCGCGCGGAAAAGACGAATCTATTTTTAGGAGGAATATTCCATGACAACCCAAACCTTTGCTCGAACCCGCCGGATTAGCGTGAGAAAGCTCACGGTTACTGCTCTGCTGGGCGCGGCGGCCACTATCCTCATGTTTCTCAGTTTTGGCCTGCCGATTTTGCCGGGCTATCTCAAGGTGGACTTTTCCGAGATGCCCGCTTTGCTGGCTTCCTTCGCTCTGGGGCCGGTATACGGCGCGGCAGTGTGCCTCATCAAAAACCTGGTGAATATTTCCGCCACCACCACTGGCGGCGTGGGGGAGCTGTGCAACTTCCTCATCGGCGTGTTATTTGTGGTACCGGCAGGCTTGATTTATCGCCGCCATCCCAGCCGGAAAACCGCCCTTATCGGTATGATTGTGGGCACTTTGGTGATGTCCGCTGGCAGTATTCTGGTCAATTATTATATTGTATATCCTGCTTATTTGCTGGTAATGTCGGAGGATGCTATTGTGGGCATGTATTCCGCTATTGTTCCCGCAGCAAACAGCATTTTTAAGGGAATCTTGGTTTTCAATCTGCCGCTTACCTTTGTCAAAGGCGTTTTGGATGCTGTGATTACCTTTATTCTCTACAAGCGTCTTTCCCCGGTACTCAAAGGCAGGGTATAAGGAGAAAAATTTACAAATCCTTCACAATTCGACAAAAAGAGTGTGATATACTCTTTTCTGCAATTTTTTGCAAAAACTGAATAACCCCTTATCAAGAGCGACGGAGGGAACAGGCCCTGTGATGTCCGGCAACCTGCGGTGATGAGCCGTGTTGGTGCCAATTCCTGCGGGTTAAACCGAAAGATGAGGTAACAATATGCCGCTCGGTTTAGCCGGGCGGCTTTTTTTGTGCCCCAGTAAACCCAAATTCCAAAAGTATGGAGGTAAAAAGAAATGGCAAAGTATTTTTTTACATCTGAATCCGTAACCGAAGGCCATCCCGATAAAGTTTGCGACCAGATTTCCGATGCAATTTTGGACGCAATGCTGGAAAAAGACCCTCAGTCCCATGTTGCCTGCGAAGTTACAGCAACCACCGGCATGATTCATGTTATGGGCGAAATCTCCACAGAATGCTATGTGGATATTCCCGCAGTCGTTCGTGATGTAGTTTGCGGCATTGGTTATGATAACCCTGATGCAGGCTTTAACGGCAACACCTGTGCAGTGCTCACTTCCATTGATATGCAGTCTCCCGATATTGCCATGGGTGTTAACGAGTCCTATGAAGTGAAAAACGGCGCTACTGATGAGAATGACCGCATCGGTGCCGGTGACCAGGGCATGATGTTCGGTTATGCCTGCGATGAGACCCCCGAGCTGATGCCTTTGGCCATTTCTCTGGCTCACAAGCTGGCAAAGCAGCTGGCAAAGGTGCGCAAGGATGGAACCCTGCCTTATCTGCGTCCCGATGGAAAGACCCAGGTAACTGTTGAATATGAGGATGACAAGCCCGTGCGTGTAGATACGGTAGTTGTTTCCACTCAACACAATGAGTCTGTTTCTTTGATGCAGATTCGGGAAGATATGGTAAAATATGTGATTCAGCCGGTAATCCCTGCCGATATGCTGGATGCCAAGACCCGCTGCTTTATTAACCCCACAGGCCGTTTTGTGATTGGCGGCCCTGTAGGCGACAGCGGTTTGACCGGCCGGAAAATTATCGTTGATACCTATGGCGGTTATGGCCGTCACGGCGGCGGCGCTTTCTCTGGAAAAGACCCAACCAAGGTGGACCGTTCCGCTGCATATGCTGCCCGTTATGTGGCAAAGAATCTGGTAGCTGCCGGCGTGGCCAAAAAGTGCGAAGTACAGCTTGCCTATGCTATCGGTGTAGCTCACCCGGTTTCCATCATGGTGGAGACCTTCGGTACTTCTTCCTTTGACAAGGACGTGCTGGCGGATGCTGTTTCCAAGGTGTTTGACTTGCGCCCCACCGCTATTATCCGGGATTTGGGTCTGCGTGCTCCCATCTATCGCCAGCTGGCTGCCTATGGCCACATGGGCCGTGAGGAGCTGGGTGTTGCTTGGGAAAAGATTGACAAGGTGGACGAGCTGAAAAAGGTTCTGGGCCTGTAAGGGGGAAGCGTCATGGAAAGAATCGCAAGCTTCTGCGTAGACCATAACAAGCTGGAGCCGGGGATTTATGTTTCCCGCATTGACGGAGATATCATCACCTATGATATCCGTATGGTAAAGCCCAACACGCCGCCCTATCTGCCGAACCCGGTGATGCACACCATTGAGCATCTGTTTGCCACCTTTGCCCGCAACAGCGCGGAAAAGGATTCGGTCATCTACTTTGGCCCCATGGGCTGCCGTACCGGTTTCTATTTCCTGCTTCGTAATGTAGAAAAAGCCCGGGCCGTAGAGCTGATTCAGGAGATTTTCCGCAGGATTGCTTCTTTTGAAGGAGAAATTCCCGGTACCCAGCCGGAAGAATGCGGGAACTATCAGGAACATGATTTGGCTGGCGCATTGGAGTGGGCAAAGAATTTTCTGCCCGTTATTGAGGACTGGTGCGAAGATAAGCTGGTTTATACAGTATAATGGACATGCTTTTGTGCTGATGTCTGTTTTATTAAAGTTTTAATTTGTTATTGATATAATATTGTAATACTTTTAGAGTTTACAAATACTATAGAAGAAGCCGAAAAGATTTTCTCTGCATAGAGGAAAAACTTTTCGGCTTCTTTTGTTTTACTTTCAATGTCACATAAAAACTGATATATATTCAAAAGAGAAATTTTACATATTTGTCATAAATCAGTCAGCCAATTGTCTGCTTATACAAAGAGGGTTGTTAATTTGCTAAATTTAAAAGTGCATAATAATAAATTAGATGATAACGGGAAAATGTTTTATCAAATATTATATTTTATTGCAAAACAAATGTTAATAAATTATTAATTTTTGTATAAAATACCCATATTATTTATAATTATCGATATGTATAAACTTACTATATTCGATTTTTGATTTTATTGATTTTTTATTTATGTTATAGTAATATTGAGTTGCAACAGGTTTGTAATACTTCTAAAGCGATGCAAAACACATTCATTGATATCTCCTTATTCTCTGTAAATATATTGAATCAAAGAAGAAAGAAGGTATTTTTATGAAACGCATGAGAAAAGCACTCGCATTAGTTCTTACAGTACTCCTGCTTACGCAAATACCAGTAGAAGTTTTTGGGCAAATCGTATCAAGTCAGGCATCCCAACCCCCGGCAGAAGAAGTTATTTCCGAAGATTTCACTTCGGATTCTGTGGATGATTCTGAAACGGAGCCCAACATTGTCGGGGAAGTGACTGAAAAACGGGAAGAAAATGTCAAGGTTTTCCGATTGGACGATGGGAGTTTTCTGGCAGCCGAGTATTTGGTTCCGGTTCACTATCAGAACGAAGCTGGGGAATGGGTAGATTACGATAATTCTCTGGAAACCATCAGTGCCTCCACTCCATTTTCAGCAGCTGAGTCTCCTTCTCTCAGTGGAGAGTCTTCTGTACAATCCGATATTGCCAAATACCAGGTAGCAGATACGGATGCACCTTTTGTGTTATCCGAATCCTCTGCGTCTGGCAGCACAGCCCAAATTGAAAATAAAGGATATACCCTTTCCTGGGGACCGCAGGAAAGCCAGGAATCAGAGCTTGAAATTGTTGAACAGGAAGAAAATGCAGAAGGGAACGACCGCTTTCTGCTGCTCACCAATCTGACACAGGAAGCCTATTACCCTTCCGTATATCCCAATGTGGACTTGCAGTATATTATCTCCAGTACGGGAATTAAAGAAAACTACATTCTTAAAAACCGAAATGCCCAAAAAGAATTCGTAATATCCTATCAAGCTAATGGCCTTACTGCTGTTCAGATTGACGAAAAAACCATTGACTTACAAAACAGCTCAGATGAGGTAATTTATCGTATTTTATCGCCGGAAATGACCGATAATAACGGCAGCAGAAGTGAAGATGTTTTTATTACTTTGATTGGCCAGGAAGCAGATACGATACAAATTCGTGTTACTGCGGATACACAATGGCTGGATGCTTCGGACCGGCAGTACCCCGTTGCCATTGACCCAACAATTACAACGGAAACCAGTCAAAGCGATGTACATACGACTTTTATTACCTCTGCAATGCCAGGGACCAATCACAGCACGAAATTTGAGCTGCTGGTGGGCAGGGAGAGCACAGAATATAATATTTGCAGGACCCTTGTAAAGCTGGATATGCCTTCGTTAAAACCGGGCGATATGATAGTAAATGCAAAGCTGTGCCTGGTGATGAAGAACTATCAATTTTATGGCAGCACCACCCCCAGTATGCAGATAAACGCCCACAAAATCACAGAAAACTGGAATTATTCCAATGTAACCTGGAATAACCGTCCCAATTATGACAGCACGGTGCTGGACTATAACTTTGTTCGGCAGGATGACCCAAAAGTAACCACAACCATCACCAACGACCATGTAAAATCCTTTGATATTACCAAAGCAGTCAAGCAGTGGTATGAAGGAACTTCCCCAAATTATGGAATCCTTTTAAAATCTGCTGCGGAATCCGGCAGTTATATGGATACGGGTGTAAAGGCACAGTTCTGGCCGGAAAGATATAATGATTTGTCCGGTGCGTATCCGGTGGCTTTACTTACCTATCGAAATAATAAAGGTCTGGAAGATTATTGGACCTATACCGCCGCCAGCGCTGGTTCAGCCGGAACGGCATATGTAAATGATTATACCGGAAACCTGGTATTTATCCACGGCGATACAGCTACCTCTGGGCTTCTTGCGCCGGTCACTTTGGAACATGTCTATAACGGCTATATGGCCGGAATCAAGTATACCGACAATTATGTGACGGTAGGGCGGGGCTGGAAAATGAGCGTCCAGCAAACCGTGCGCAGTTCCAGCAAATATGGCCTGAGCGGCTCTGCGTTGAATGCAACGCCCTATGCCTATGAAGATGGGGATGGTACCGTCCACTTCTTCTATAAAAAGACGGAAAACGGGAAAACAAAATATTTGGATGAAGATGGGCTGGGATTGGAGCTCAAAATTATCAGCGGGTTAAACTGCACCATCACCGACGAAAAGGATAACGTTTTAACCTTCGACGCCAGAGGAAATCTGTCTACCATCAAAGATGCAAACGGAAATGCCATTACCATTTCCTATCAAAAGGACGGAGACATTTATCGGATTACCAAAATCACCGATGGTGCCGGCCATGTTATAACGGTTACCCAGAATGACAGCACCAATCATTATCTGGCTTCGCTTAAGGACCCGGCAGGAAGGGTAACTACCTATTCGTATGCAGCCAACGATACCTGGGGGACTGGATGCTTAACCCAAATTACCTATCCCGACGGCACCAAGAGCCAGTTCCAGTATGATTCCGACAAAGCGCTGAAAAAGGTGATTGCAAGCGACGGCAGCAGCCTGGAATTTACCTATACGTCAAAATCCAAAGGGAAGCGTGTCAGCAAAATTGTGGAGAAAGGCGCCAATGGCGATACTGGACAGACGGTGCTATTTGACCGTACCACTTATAATACCACGGTGATACGTACCAGCGGAGTAGACGGGACGATTAATAACAACGATGATATTATTCAAACCTATCAGTTTGATAACTTCGGGCGTACGGTATGTATCAAGAATAAAAAAGCCTCCGGCGCAGATTTGGGGACCAGCATGTACCAGTATACAGCCGGCACCAAAAATAGCAGCGCCAGCAATATTAAACAATTAAACCGCGTAAAAAGCGAGGCCGATGCGGACAACAGTACCCGGAATTATCTGCGGAACCACAGTGCCGAAAGCAGCGGTAATTGGGTGGCAACAGGTTGGCTCAATAGCGAAGCAGAGTATACCGCCACCCGGACCACCAGCCAGAGGCTTTTTGGCAATTATTCCTTCCAGATTAAAGCAACGGATACACAGAAAAACGGAGGCGGATGCTTTTATCAGCAGGTAGATGGAAGCAAGCTGGTACCAGGAGATACCTATACGATTTCGGCCTATGTAAAAACCAACGGCCTAACACGTGCCAATACGGTTTCCCAAGGATACGGCGCCTGCCTGGGGGCCCGCCTTGCCAAAACCGACGGTACCATTACCAGAGAATATTCCAATTATATTACCAGCGCCACCAGTTCCAGTATTAACAATGGCTGGGAACGGATAAGCCTGACCTTTACTATGCCGGAAAATATCGACTATGCACGTTTTGGCCTGATTGTTATGAACGCTGCCGGTACGGCATGGTTTGACGGAATCCAGCTGGAAAAAATGCCCGGCCCCAGCCAGTATAATATGCTGGAAAACTCTTCCATGGAAGACGTGGACGGCAATCTGCCTGACGGATGGTATGGAGTCGGCCTGGAGAGCAGCGATACGGCAACGACTGAGTCAAAGTCAGATGGCAGCCGTTCCATGAAAATTGTGGGAGGAGTCGGAAAAAGCAAGCGGCTTTCCCAGCAGGTCGCACTTTCGGGCGCAAAGGAAAGTGACACCTATGTTGTGGGTGCCTGGGCAAAGGCCAACGCAGTACCGGAACAGGGAAGCGGCAGCCGGATGTTCTGTGTTTATGTGGCTGTCTATTACAACGATGGCTCTGTAGTAGAAAAGAGCCAGATGGCCAAATTTAACCCCACGGTTTCGGATTGGCAATATGCCGGCATGGCGTTCAACCTTTCCAACGGCATTGAGGGGGATGGTTTGACGCCCACAAAAATCACCTATTCCGTGCGGTTTAACGGTCAGGCGAATACGGTATATTTCGACAGGTGCCAACTCATCAAGGATAATTACCTGGCATATACCTATGATTCTGATGGAAAGCTGATAAAAACCACGGAGAACGGTGACCGCTCCACGGTATTAAACTATAACAGCAATTCGGATTTGACGGGATTTACCGATTTGGAAGGGAAGAATTATACGTATCAGTATAACGATGCCCATCAGGTAACAGAGGCGAAAACTCCAAGAGGCGTTAAAATTCAAACAAGCTATAATGGGAATGGAACCGCTACGGCTTCTGAAATTGTGAATTCCAGCGGGGCCATGAAAATCCGTACCAGCCGTTCTTTGACAAGCGCTTCTGGAAGCATCAAGGCAGGCGCCTATGTCGCGAAAGAACAAGACCAGCATGGGAACACAACCAACTATACCTATCATATGCAAAGCGGGCAGCTGCAGTCTGTGCGAACGCCGGATAACGTCACGACCACCTATTCTTATAAAGCCAACACAGACCTGCTGAGCGGTGTTTCCTCCAGCGGTACAACGGTAACGTATGGATATGACAGCAGCAACAGCCGATTGACCTCCATCACCCATAACGGTTTTACCTATGGCCTGTCCTATGATACCTTTGGTAACCTGGTAAAAACCACCGCAGGAGGGCATACCCTAAGTACCAACACCTATGGCAGCTATAACGGCTTGTTAAAACAGACGACCTATGGCAATGGGGATACCATCAATTACAGCTACAGCCCCTATGGCTCACTGCTGAACACAAAGAAAAACGGGACCACCCAATACAGCTGGACATACAGTAATAACGGTCTGGCAGCATATGAGACAGATTATGTCAATCAGCAGAAGCACCTATATCAATATGATTTGACAGGCCGGTATGTACAGGAAGATATTATCAGCACAGAGCAGTCATCCCAATATGACAGGCAGCTGTATAAGGTACAGTACCGGTATGACAAGATGGACAATGTAACGGCACGTGTAAACCGTGCCGGCGGCCGGTCATGGACGGACAGCTATACCTATAATGAAGACAAGCAGCCACTGACAGCTTATGTCAATTCCAACCGGGGAGTGGAATATGTCTATGACTCTCTGGGACGGATGAACACCCGAAAATATATGTTGAGCACACCCGTATCAACCAACTGGACATACTGTCAGTCCAATCGGAATCCATCGGGTTCTTCTCTGTATCGTACTACGCAAATCCGATTTGAATTTTTGGGAAATACGGCCTACCGGTTCAATTATGACAATATGGGAAATATCTCCCGGATGCAAGAGGGTGTACGGACAGGAGAGGAAACCACCGCAACCAATCTGACCGAAAAAATCTCCTATGAATACGACGAATTTGGCCAGCTGAGCCGGGAAAACAACCGGTATCTGAACGCTACAGTAGTCTATGCCTATGACGGCGGAGGCAACCTGACCAGCCGCACCATTTACCCCTATACCACCGGAGAATTGGGCGAAGCCACGGATGCCATTACCTATACCTATGACAGCGAGTGGAAGGATTTGCTGACGGGATATGACGGGCAGAGCATCACCAGCGACGAAATTGGCAATCCCTTGACCTACCGGGATGGCATGAGCATGAGCTGGGATGGCAGGCAGTTGACACAGCTGACAAAAGATGGTACAACCATAACATACAAATATGGCTCTGATGGGCTGCGCACCAGCAAAACCATCAACGGAGAAGAGCATCGGTACTGGTACCAGGACGGCCTGCTGGTATATGAAGAGCGCGGCGACAGCAAGCAGTTCTACTATTCCTATGATGGATATGGACATTTGCTGTGCATCCGGTATTTTAATAATGGAGAACAAACCACAGGCTATGTGCTGACCAACAGCCGAGGAGATGTGGAAGCTTTGTATGCCGGAGACGGCAGCCTGCGTGCGCGGTATATCTATGACAGCTGGGGCAATACGCTGTCTGTGCAGGACGGAAACGGACAGGAGATTACCAGCGCAGAGCACATCGCGAACCTGAACCCCTTCCGCTATCGTGGGTATTATTTTGATTCGGAAACAGGGCTGTATTACCTGCAAAACCGCTACTACGACCCGCAGACCTGCCGGTTTGTTAACGCAGATAATCAACTTTCAACAGGTGGAGATTTACTGGGTAGTAATCTATTCGTATATTGCGGCAGTAACCCGGTAAATCGAATAGACTCTACTGGTGAAGCATGGTGGCACTGGGCAATTGGCGCAGGAATTGTCGCTGCTTGTGCAATTGCAACGGTTGTAACTTGTGGCGGATTTGCAGCGGCAGCCACAGCTGTATGTATGGTAGGAAGCGGTATGGCAGCGGGCACTGCAAGTGCTACCTTTGCAGCAGGAGCTTTTATCGGTTCTGCCACTGCTTTTGGAATAACAGCGATGACTGCTGCTGCAACATCAAGTTCGGCGCAGGAATTCAATGATAAAGGTAACTGGGGTACTGTTGCTGTAACTGCTTGCGGTGCTGTTTTGGGTGGATTTAGTGGTTACCAAACATATAGGTCCCAGACTACACCCAAAAATACATCAAATAGTACTTTTCTGTCAGATGAATATTATTCACATAAAAAAGCCCCTAAACAATATACTCCAAATAGCACATATATAAATTATTCTTATAATGAGTATACACATAAATATGAGAAATCCACGGCGTATTATGATTATGGAGGACGTCAATATTTAAGAATTGATTGGACAAATCATGGGTATTCCGATCATGGTAATCCTCATGTACACTATACTTTTTATAACGCACAATTTCCTGATGGAACTTCAATAAGGTGGGATTGATATGGCTATTAATAATTTAGAGTTAGTGCAAGGAAATGAATTTACAATCATTGAACTTGTGTTGTCATGTGAAAATTTGAAAATCAACTTAATGTTAAGAGGATTGTCTAAAGAAAATGAAGTTATGATTCAGTGTTTTAACATCTCTCACCTAAATATTCAAAATCTTTCTGCCCCCATGCAAATCAGTGGACTAGAAATTATTTGCAATAAGTCCAAAGGTTGGGAACGTACATCAAATTATACAATTCGTGACTTTGAAGAAAATCGTATTGAGTTTTTTTGTGAAGATATTGAAATCATTATATTGAATTAATTATTTAATTTCCATTTTTATATTTGAATCCAGCAATCTGTAAGCGCGGTATATCTATGACAGCTGGGGCAATACCATCTCCATACAGGACGGAAACGG
>DYBQ01000087.1:0-7482 GCA_019418545.1 Clostridiales bacterium
ATTTGAATCTCCTTTTGCTGCAGGAGCTCTTTTGCACGAGCCATACGAAGCATCAGCGCATACTCATAAATTCCATATCCAAACTTTTTTTTGAATAGTTTTGAAAGATATTCTTTTGTAAAAAAGTACTTTTCGCTAAACATGGTTAACTTAATTTCAGAAGCATAGTTTTTTTCAACGTATTCTTTAATAATGTCGGGAATCTGGCTCAGCGGTGGGATATCAACACCAGCCTCCTTTTGAGGTTCAATATGCCGCTCCTGATTTAGCAGTTTCACGGCTTTTTCCAAAGCTAAATTCAATTCTTCTTCCACAACAGGCTTCAGCAGATAATCCAGTGCTCCATTTTGGAGCGCGATTTTTGCGTAAGAAAATTCATTATGACCGCTTACCACAATATATTTGGACTGAGGGAATTCATCGCTGGCCTGTTTTAAAAATTCCGGCCCGCCAATTACTGGCATACGCATATCCACAAATACAATGTCAGGATGCAGCTCCCTCATACAGGCGAGGCCTTCCATCCCATTACTGGCGGCTGCAGGTGTTTCAATCCCAAAGGCAGCCCATTTGCCAAGCGCAGCAATTGCAGTTCGCACTGGTTTCTCATCATCCACAATAAGAGCTTTATACATGATATTATTCCTCCTTGCTAATTGGGATGGTTACTGTAACTGTTGTATTTTGGAAAGGCGTACTGGTAATAGAAATATCTGCTTTTTTGTTATAAAGGATTCTCAGGCGGCTGGCAAGATTCTTCAGGCCAATCCCTGTGTTGCGATGCGGCTGGATGCTTTCAAATTCCAACTCCTTCCGTAAAGCGTCCAGTTTTTCGGGGGATACACCGC
This sequence comes from Clostridiales bacterium, assembly GCA_019418545.1. GTDB lineage: Bacteria > Bacillota > Clostridia > Oscillospirales > Acutalibacteraceae > Heritagella_A. Next base: position 849 of record DYBQ01000087.1, read on the forward strand.
TGCCGTTATCTGTTACCGTAATCACAAGCCTGTTTTCAGAGGCAATAGAAGCGCTGATATGCAGATGGATGGAATGAAGATTATTTTCCATGCCGTGAATGACGGAATTTTCTACAAGAGACTGTATGCTGATTTTAGGTATCATCAGCTGTAGTGTGTTGTCGTCCACCTGGATATCATAAGTGAGCCGTTCATCATAACGGGCTTTTTGCAGCAACAGGTAATCCTTTACATGTTTGATTTCCTGCTCTAAAAAGACAAAAACATCCTCTTTGATGGAATAACGTAACAATGAAGCCAAAGCAGTAACCATCCGGTTAATTTGAGGCTGCCCATTCACAATTGCTTCTGCTGAAATTGCCTGAAGGGTATTGTATAGAAAGTGTGGGTTTAACTGTGCTTCCAGGGCTATCAGCCGAGCTGTTTTTTCATTGAGTTCTGAAATATAGTTTTTTTCAATCAATTCATCAATACGTTTAATCATCACATTGAAGTTTTTTGCCAAATTATCAATTTCCGCACATCCATGAATATTGGTTGTCGTTTTAAAGTTTCCGCCTCCCACCCTTCTCAGGCGATGGGCCAAGGCAGAAAGGGGTTTTGTTACCACACGAATCAAAAAAATAACCAGAGCAATAGAAAGGGGGATGGAGACAAAAGCAATTAACAGGCTTCCGTTTCGGGTTTCGTTGACTTGCTTATCAATTAGATATTGCGGCTTAAAACTCACAAGCTTCCACCCAGTCGCCGAACTGACATGATAAACCACCAAATACTCCAAGCCGTCAATTTCCGTATGAAAGCTGCAGGAATATTTCGAAAGGCTATTTTGGATTTGGGATATATGGGAGCTTTGAATGCGGTCGTCATTACTATAAAACAAACGGTTTTTTTCGTCTATCAGACAAAAAATTTCCTCCTGTTCACTGTGAAAGCGCGCCAGATTATTGATATAAGAGGTGTTAATGGTCAGCGCAACAATACCGATTGGATAGTTCGTTTCAATATTGATGATAGCCCGGTAATAAACCATTAGGCAACTGGCGTCAGAAGGTGGAATCATTGATTTATAGTGCGGCCCCTGTATACATTCATAATATCCCGGCAACTCATCCAGTGAAGAAAAGGCGCCGGTATGAATGTTGGGGATGGAAGAGGATATTTCGTAATAAATGTTTTGATTTGGCAAATATAATCGAAGATTAAGTAAATCTGAACGTGAAAAAAAAGAAGTCCTTATTAGGTTTTGAAGATAGGACTGGTCAGAATACGAAAAAGGCTTACGTGAGCTTAACAGCTGGACTGCTTTATCATCATTTCGGATTTGAAGGGAAAAGCTGTCCAGTTGCTCAAAATAGGTGTCCATATTCTGATTTTCCAATGAAAGCAAAGAGGATTCCGTAAACATTTGCTGCTCATTAATGGTGTGAATGTTGCGCCCATAGGAGTAGCTGATGACCAGACCAATGGCAGCGGTCATCATAACGGCTGTTATCATAGCCAGTTGCGTGATGAGAGATAATTTTCCATATCGTTTTTTTATATTGCACAACAGTTTCATGATATCCTCTTTTCGGGCAGTACATAAAATATTTTACTGGAAGCAGAGCAGGAAATAATATCGAATACAGAAAATAAAAAATAGTAAATATTTCCAGTTTCGGACGTAGGTCCCTTTTTTTGTCAACTTGATTATATTTTATCTCAAAACAATTGTCAATGTAATATGTTTTTATTCAATTTATTACCATTATCTGTTCAAGATTTTACATTCTTATTTTTTAAGGGGTCCGTTATAATAGAGGCAGCCAAGAGCATAACGGCTCAAAATGAAGTATCAAGGAGGAATGAAAAATGAAGAAAATCTTGGCAGCAGCCTGTGCAGCGGTATTGCTGTTCAGCACAATGTGTGGTTGTAACCAAAACGATGTGGGACAGGAATCCAGCGATTTATCCAGTACTCCTGAATCCCAGTCGAGCGAATTGAGTGATGAGCCAATTACGCTGAACTTTATGCTGAATAGCCCGGAGCTTACCGACTACTACAATGATATGGCGGAAGCGTATAAGGAAGAGAGGCCAAATGTTACCATTGATATGGAGATTTTGCAGAACGACTATCAAACGGTACTCAAAACACGTATCAATTCCGGCGATGTCCCTGATTTATTCCTGACAAGCGCGTATAACGACAACAAGGTTTATGGGGATTACATTTACAATCTGAATAACGAGGAATTTATTCAGAAAATTGACCCAGCTATCCTGACCTCTGTAAAAGAAGGGGACGATATTACCGGATATCCCTTCTTGGTACAATCCCATTCGTTTATTTACAACAAGGACTTGTTCGAGCAAGCCAATATTACCGAATTGCCTACGACGCTGGAGGAATATCGGGAAGTTTGTGAAAAGCTGGAAGCCGCGGGAATCCAGCCTTTCAGCACCGGATTTGGCGAGTGGTGGATTTTGCCTCAGACCACCTATCCTTCTATGAGCGATGCATATGACGGGGATTATGAAAAATTGTTTGACGATGTAGAGAGCGGGGAATTGAAGTTTGGCGATTTGCCGCAAGTGGATTTTGCCCTTGACCTAATTGATTTGATTAAAGAATATGGCGGGGACAAGCCGATGGAGTCTACCAACGATGTGCAGATTTCCGATTTTGCCAATGGCAATGTAGCGATTATCCACAATGGCTCTTGGGCAGAGGATGGCATCCGTGCAATCAATCCTGACGTTGATTTAGGATATCTGGAAGCCCCGCGCATGGACGGGAAGAGCGTGATTGCAGTAGAATCCAACCTGACATTCCGTGTATACAAAGATTCTCCCAACCGTGCAGAAGTGCTCAACTTCCTGGATTGGCTGACCAATTCCGATTATGGCCAGAAGTGGATTCCCGAAGTTATCAAACAGATTTCGCCTCAAATTGGCGCCGAAGCTCCCGATACACAGCTGGCAAAAGAAACTGCAGAGGCACAGTCTGAAGGAATTACCTGCCCATGGTGGATTTTTAAAGGTCCGGATGGAATCGAGAATCCTTTTGGAACAGCCTTCCAGAATTATGCAGCAGGCACAGCTTCCAGAGACGAAACTAAGGAAGCATTGACACAGCTGTTCGTTGATGCCTATGACGCGCAATAAATTGAAATACTCAACTACTTCAACATAAGCAAAGACAGTTTGCCAATGCACCCCAAGCTTAACAGCTGCTTTTAAAAATTTATCCAGCGTCTGCACACTGCGGGATACCGATATTTCAAGGGAGGTGTCCCGCAGCAGATGCCGGGAAAGTGGACGAGGGCGTGGGAGAAAAAGGAGGACATTTTTAATGGCTCGAAGCGTTACGAAAGCCCCGCCGGAAAAGAAAAGAAAAGCGCACAGCTTCAGCAAGGAGCATAAGCGCCAGGGGCTGCAATTTGCTGCCTATGTTACACCGGCAGTGTTTTTTATTATCCTGTTTGTGGGAATTCCATTTATCATGTGCATTTATTATTCTTTTCGAAAATGGAATGGAATCGGGAAAAGCTCAACTTTTTTAGGGGTTGACAATTATGCCAAGCTGTTTTCCGATTCGACCTTTCAAAGCGCAATGGGATTTACATTTATCTATGCCATCGCCGTTGTAATTTTGGTCAATGCGGCGGCTATTGTACTGGCGGCATTGCTGGAAAGTAAAATCCGAGGGAAAGGCTTATTTCGCGCAGCGTTTTATATCCCCAATATCATCAGCATGGTAATTATCGGCTTCATCTGGAAGTTTATCTGCATCCGGGTGTTTGATGCTCTTGGCAGCGCTACAGGCTTGGAAATATTCAAGTGGAGCTGGCTTGGAGATGCCCAATTAGCAGTGATTACCACAATTTTAGTATCAGTTTGGCAAAATCTGGGTTTTTATCTGATTATTTATATTGCCGGGATGCAGTCTGTCCCTGATGATTTGGAAGAAGCCGCCCGCATTGATGGCGCAAATGCAGTACGCCGCTTTTTTACGGTCACGCTTCCATTGATAATGCCGTCGATTTCTTTTTGCATGTTCCATTCCGTAGCCAACTCGATGAAAATGTTTGAATTAATTTTCAGCTTGTCTGGAGGTGGCCCCGGCTCTGCAACAACGCCGATTGCCCTCGATATTTATAATACAGCGTTTAACAACAACCAATTTGGCTATGGCAGTGCGAAAAGTGTCGTTTTGTTTTTGATTGTGGCCGTAATTTCTGTTGTACAGGTTTCCTTCTTCAAAAGCAAGGAGGTGGAAGCATAACATGAAAAAGGACAAAGCGCTGCGGTGGGGATTGTATGTGTTCCTGATTTTGTTCCTGCTGATTTATTTGTCCCCGCTGGTATTGGTGGTGCTCAATGCATTCAAGCGGTATGACGAAATTATGACAGATGTGCTGGCGCTTCCCCAACAGTTTACCTTTGAAAATATTCAGGTTGTATTTGAAAATATGAAATATCCGGCAGCCTTTCTTAACACACTGATTGTTACAGTGGTGGGGACATTGGGGATTGTGGTGTTTGGCTCGATGGCCGGGTATAAAATGGCCAGGGTCAAAACCCGATACAGCAAAATTTGCTTTATGCTGTGCATTACCCCCATGATGATTCCATTTCAATCCTTTATGATTACGCTGGTTAAAATCGCAGTGGGGTTAAACCTTACCAATTCGGTATGGGGGTTATCCATTATTTATTGGGGTTTGGGAACACCAATGGCAATCTTTTTATACCAGGGGTTCAGCAAGGGAATCCCATCGGAAATCGAAGAGTGTGCTATATTGGACGGATGCAGTCAATTCCGGCTGTTTACCTGCATTATTTTCCCTTTGCTCAAATCAACCACCGCTTCTGTCATTGTTGTCAATGCCATGTGGCTTTGGAATGATTTTCTTTTGCCCCTGCTCATTATCGGCGGAAGCAAAAACAACAAGACCCTTCAGCTGGCAGCCTACGGTTTTATGGGACAATATAAAATGGAGTGGCAGAATATTATGGCTGCGGCTATCCTGATTATTATCCCAGCGTTAATTATCTATTTGGTGTTTCAAAAGCACATTATTAAAGGTATGGTGGCAGGTGCTGTAAAAGGGTAAGGGAAAGGAGTGGATTGGATGAAATTCACCAACGGTTTTTGGCTGCTCAGGCCAGAATTCACTCCTGATTATGTCAGGGAAATTTATACAGGAGGCGAGGAGGAGGGGGCGCTTCGTTTATATGCCCCCTATCGAAAAATCAATAACAGGGGAGATACCCTCAATATTGGGCAGATGACCTATACAGTAACGGCGCCCATGGAAAATGTTATCCGGGTTCGCATGCAAAATCATATGGGGAATTATGTTCACATGCCCAAATTTCAAATTATGGAATCTGGAAATGTAGGGAAAATAAAGATAGAGGGGAATCGGTTCTCCATAACAGCCGGAAGTCTTACTTTGGAAGCAGTGAAGGGGGAGCCGGAGATAACGTTTTGGGAGCAGAACAAAAGGCTTTCCTATTGTGGAGCGAAAGATACAGCAATGATGCATCACAAGGACGGGAGAAATTATTTGGTTACCGCCCTGAGCTTAGATGTTGGGGAGCTGGTATATGGCTTGGGGGAACGGTTTACTCCATTTGTAAAAAATGGCCAGGCAATTGATATCTGGAATGAAGATGGCGGGACTGCCAGTGAAATCAGTTATAAAAATATCCCATTTTACCTAACAAACCGGGGGTATGGGGTATTCGTCAACCATCCAGGGAAGGTCAGCTTTGAAGTGGGGAGTGAAAAAGTGGAGAGGGTCCAATTCTCCGTTGAGGATGAAGAACTTGAATACTTTTTCATTTATGGGCCAACCCCAAAAGAAATCATTTCCCGTTATACTGCGCTTACTGGACGTCCGCCGATTCCTCCAAAATGGAGTTTTGGATTGTGGCTGACCACTTCCTTCACAACTGACTACAGCGAAGAAACTGTCAGCCATTTTATTGACGGCATGGCACAAAGGGAAATCCCGCTGCATGTATTTCATTTTGACTGCTTTTGGATGAAGGGCTTTGAATGGTGTAATTTTGAATGGGACAGAGAGATGTTCCCACAGCCAAAAGAAATGCTCAGCCGTCTCCACCAAAAGGGGCTGAAAATTTGTGTGTGGATAAATCCATATATTGCGCAGCAGTCCCCGCTGTTTCGAGAAGGAATGGAAAAAGGGTTTCTATTAAAAAGAGGGGATGGACGGGTGTGGCAATGGGATTTGTGGCAGGCAGGGATGGCCCTGGTCGATTTCACAAACCCACAGGCTTGCAGTTGGTATCAGGGAAAACTGAAAGCCCTGTTGGACATGGGAGTGGACTGCTTTAAAACAGATTTTGGTGAGCGGATTCCCGTAAATGTCCAATATTATGACGGTTCAGAGCCGGAAAAAATGCATAATTATTATACCTATTTGTATAACGAATGTGTTTATGAGCTGTTGAAGCAGGAAAAAGGGGAGCAGGAGGCCGTTTTGTTTGCCCGCAGTGCAACTGTTGGGTGCCAAAAATTCCCGGTACACTGGGGAGGGGATTCTACCAGCCAATATGTCTCCATGGCGGAAACTTTGCGGGGCGGACTGTCCCTGATGGACAGCGGCGTTGCCTTTTG
>DYBQ01000087.1:7492-10077 GCA_019418545.1 Clostridiales bacterium
TTTTGGAGCCACGACATTGGAGGTTTTGAAGACAACGGCTCTGCAGATTTGTATAAGCGCTGGGTAGCTTTTGGGATGTTTTCTTCCCACAGCCGGCTGCATGGCTCTTCATCTTACCGGGTCCCATGGAATTATGATGAAGAAGCGTGCCTTGTATTGCAAAAGTTTACACGTTTAAAATGCAGGCTGATGCCTTATCTCTATACCGCAGCGGTGCAAGCACATCAAACGGGCATACCAGTTATGAGGCCCATGCATATGGAGTTTCCTGATGATGCCAATTGCGCCTATCTGGACTGCCAATATATGTTGGGGGATTCCCTTCTGGTGGCGCCGGTGTTCCGGGAAGATGGATGGAATTCCTGTTATCTTCCTGAAGGGGAATGGAGTCACCTCTTAACGGGAGAACAAGTACAGGGAGGCCGCTGGTATACCCGAAAATATGATTATTTTAGCCTCCCGCTGTTTGTGAGACAAAATACAATTTTGCCCATTGGAAGCCAAGAAGATACGCCGGACTATGATTATACCCAACAGACGGAGTACTGGGTATATCAGGTACAGGAAGAAGCCGAATACCGGCAGCTGGAAAGCCAAGGGGAAGAAAGCGCTGTGCTGCATGTAAGCAGGGATGAGGGAAGCTATTCCTTTGTATATGACGGGGCTGGAGACTGCACGGTTATTTTAAAGGGAAAACAAACAATAAGAGGGTATAAAGGCTGTTATGCGCAGCAGGCAGGACGGGATGTGCGTATCATACCCATCTTCAATGCCTTTTCAGTCTGGTGACTATACATGAAGAGCGGTTTAGTGGGCCGCCGTTCAACGTGTCCTGCCGCATGGCCCAACAAAGGATGTGAGGGGAGATGATAAAACAAAGCCAAAGACAGGGAGAGGACGGATATGAAAATCATATTACAGAAAAGGAAGTGTATGGAAAGATGAAGCCAAACAGTAAAGGTACCATGAAGAAACGCATTCTCAGCGTTTTGCTGTCAGCCTGTTTAGTGGCAAGCGCGTTTCCTGTAACAGCCATGGCATATGCGGAAACCCCTTCGCCGGCAGTGGCTGCGGATTGTTATTATGAGTATCCTTTTCAGGACCCCACGTTAACGGTGGATGAACGTGTTAACGATTTAATCAGCCGGCTGACACTGGATGAAAAAATCAGCCTGATGCATCAGTTCAGCGCTGCCATCCAACGTTTTGGGATTCCCCAGTTCCGCACCGGAACCGAAACCCTCCATGGTGTCTCCTGGCTGGGATATGCTACCGTATTTCCACAGAACATTGGCCTGAGCCAAACCTGGAATTCCGATTTGCTGCAGGAAGTGGGAAATGTACTGGGAAATGAAGTGCGCGCCTATAACAGCGTTGATAACCGCTTTATGGGGATTGACTGTTGGTCACCTGTAGTAGATTTAAACCGTGACCCCCGCACCGGCCGTGCTTCGGAAGGCATGGGAGAGGACGCTTATCTGGCTGGTGTGCTTTCCACAGTCGTAGGCGCCGGGATGCAGGGTGACGAGGACGATTTTTATCTGAAAGTAATCCCTACCCTGAAGCACTTTGCCGCCTATGGGCAGGAGGCGCAGCGTTCCGGCTATTCGGCTAATTTGGGAGAAAGAAACCTGTATGAATATTATCTAAAGGTTTTTGAGGCCGCCGTTTCTGCGGGCACCGTTAACAGTATGATGAACGGCTACAATTTGGTCAATGGAAAGCCCACCATGACCATGCCGGAATTGATGGACGATGTATATGGCGAATGGGTAGAAGGAGGCTATGAAAAAGGGCAGTTCTTCATGGTAACGGATGCTTCCAATACCAGCAATTTGTATGGCTCCAACGCCTACTATCCGAATAACTATATTGGAAAAGCAGCTTCCATTGCCGATTCGGCTCAAAATGGCGTTGCAGTATATACGCCGTCTGATACCAATACGCCCGAAACCCGTCGGAATTTGTATGAGGCTGTTGCCCGCGGAATGCTGACGGAAGATGAGATTGACGATGTGATTTATGGCGTTTTGTCTGTACGGTGCCGTGCCGGTGATTTGGACGCTGACCCACTGAATCCTTATGAGGCATTGAACAAACAAAATGCACTGGTAACAGACGAACATGCCGCTGTGGCTGCACAGGCTGCCCGGGAACAGATTGTGCTGCTGAAAAACGAAGGGGATATTTTGCCCTTGGCTGCCAATAGTGACAAAGTGGCGGTCATAGGTCCGCAAATTGACCAAAACTCTACCGACTTCTATGCAGGTACCTATCCCTATACGACTTTTATTGGGGAAGAGGTTGTAAAAAAAGCAGGGGAAGGAAAAGCGGAAACTGCCCGTGGTATCAAACTTGTGCAATTTAAGATTGCAGCTGGCAGCCAGGCTGGAAAATACCTGTGCGCTAATGACAGCAAATTGGTATTGACGGATGATGCTGATGATATTGGCACACAGTTCTATATCTATGATTATGGATATAACAACAACCTGCTTCGTTCTGCAAAAACCAACAAATATATTGCCATGAGCAACGCATACTGGAATGGCGGCGATGTGATTACCACTGCTAATGAGCCTGGA
>DYBQ01000088.1:0-346 GCA_019418545.1 Clostridiales bacterium
GTCCACCGACAGGGGCGAGAAAAACCGCGCCGTGCCGCTGGTGGGGAGCACATGGTTCGGGCCTGCAAAATAGTCGCCCAGGGGTTCGGGAGAATAGTTGCCCAAAAACACCGAGCCGGCATTGTCCATCCGTCCCACATACTCCATGGGGTTTTCACAGCAAACTTCCAAATGCTCTGGGGCAAGGTCGTTTGCAAACTCCACGGCTTCGTCCATGGTTTCGCAAACGATAATCGCGCCAAAATTCGTGAGGGCTTCGTCAATAATGTCCTTCCGGGAAAGAGTGGCCATTTGCTTTTCCAGCTCCTTCACCGTTTCTGCCGCCAGCTTTTCGCTGGTGGTGATG
>DYBQ01000088.1:356-10056 GCA_019418545.1 Clostridiales bacterium
GGATGGAGGAAGCCATTCTATCATGTTCTGCCTGAGACATTAAATCTGCCGCCAGATAGGCGGGCTTTGCCGTTTCGTCTGCCACAATGAGGATTTCGCTGGGGCCTGCAATCATGTCGATATCCACGGTACCATACAGCTGCTTTTTTGCCGTGGCCACAAAGATGTTGCCCGGGCCTACAATCTTGTCCACCTTGGGAACTGTTTCGGTGCCAAAAGCCAGCGCCGCCACTGCCTGCGCGCCGCCCATGAGGAACACCCTGTCCACCCCGGCCACCAGCGCGGCAGCCATAATGTCCGGGTTGGGCTTGCCGTTTTTGGCGGGAGGCGTCACCATGATAATCTCCCCCACCTCGGCAATTTTGGCGGGGATGGCGTTCATCAGCACAGAGGACGGATAGGCTGCCGTGCCGCCAGGCACATAGATGCCCACCCGATGCAGGCCGCGCACCCGCTGGCCCATCATCACGCCGTTTTTCTGGGTGGTAAGCCAGCTTTGCTGCTTTTGCCGCTGGTGGAAGTCCCGAATGTTGGCCGCCGCCTTTTCCAGCGCAGAAAGGAAGCTGGAATCGCACTGGGAAGCCAGCTCTTTCAGCTCTTCTTTTGAAATCTCGGTTTTTTCCGGGGCTTTGCCGTCAAATTTTTCCGTATAGGCGCGCACCGCAGCATCGCCGTTTTTCCGCACGGTTTCGATGATTTCGGCCACAATGCCGTCCACCTTGCGGTCGTTTTCTCCAATGCGCTCCTTTAGCTTTTCAATAAATCCGCGGCAGACTTCCGCGCTGCCGGTTACGGTTTGAATCACAGGAATACCTCCTTACTAACAAGCATTACAGCATTTTATTTTGTTTGAATGGCCTTTTCCATCTTGGCCGAAAGGGACTCGATTTCCTGCTTTCGCAGCTTCATGCTGGCGGTGTTCACAATCAGCCGGGCGGAAATGTCCGCTACCGTCTCCTTTACTTCCAGCCCGTTTTCCTTTAGGGTGGAGCCTGTTTCCACAATGTCCACAATGGCGTCAGAAAGCCCCAGCAAGGGCGCAAGCTCCACGGAACCCTCGATTTTGATGACCCGCACGTCCATGGCCTTGCTTTCAAAAAAGGCACGGGTTACGTTGGGATATTTGGAGGCCACCGTTTTTTCGGAAAAGCCCTCATAAAAATCCTTGCCCTTGGGCCCGGCCAGAGCAAAGCGGCATTTGCCGAAGCCCAAATCCAGCACCTCATAGAACCGGCTGCCGTTTTCCATGATGGTATCCTTGCCCACCACGCCCAAATCACACACGCCGTGCTCTACATAAGTAATCACGTCGGCGGCCTTTGCCAGCACCACCTCGATGCTGCCGTCGCCAATGGGCAGAATTAGCTGCCGCCCCTTGTTGTGAACGGCGGTGCAGTCCATGCCCAGCTTTTCAAACAGGGCCACCGTGTCCTTTTCCAAACGGCCCTTGGTCAGTGCAATGCGAAGCGGTTTCACTGGCACTCGCCCCCTTTCACGATTTCTGTTTTCCCGACAATATCCACCCGGGAAATGCCTTTTTTCCCGGCCAGCGCTTTGGCTTCTTCCAGCGTATCGCACAGGGCGTTTTCACAAATCAGCCCTTCCTCTTTGGAGAGCCGCTGGGCATATTGAATGCCGGCTAATTCCATGCCTTCTTCGGCAAAAATGAGCACATCGGGCTTTTTCACGCCTGCTCCCTGTCCCCGCCTCATCATGGCCTGTGCCACGGCATCCACGATGACAGAAAAGCCCACGGCGGGCATGGGGGAATCGAACCGGGACAAAAGGTTATCATAGCGGCCGCCCAGCAGCACCGCGTCGCCCCACTCTTCCACATAGGCGCTGAACACCACGCCGGTGTAGTAGTCGTTGCGCTGTACCAGTCCCAAATCCACCATCATGCGGCTGCCAAGCCCCAAGCCGGACAATGATTCATACAGCTCCTGCAAATAGCGGAGGGTTTCCACCGCTTCGGGGCTGCTGCACAGGGAGAACGCTTCCTCGAACACCTCTTTGCCGCCAAACAGCCGGGGCAGCCTTGCCATGGCCCGCACGGCGGGGCTGTCGGGCAGCTTTTCGAGAATGGTGCTCAGGGCCGCATAGTTTTTGGACTCGATGGTGCTGCGGATTTCCTCCCGCTCCTCCTCGCTGATGGGAAGCTCGGCTGCCAGCGCCCGGAAAAATCCCGCATGGCCAATTTCCATTCGGAAGCCCGGCAGGCAGCTTTCCATAGCCTCTGCCGCAATGGCAATGGCCTCCACGTCGGCCCGCTTGCCGCCTGCGCCCAGCAGCTCTACGCCGGACTCCACGGTTTCGTTGCTGCGGCCGGTAAGGCCGGGGTTGCTGCGATAGATGGGCTGATTATAATAAAAGCGCATGGGGCGCTCCATATTTTGCAGCCGGGTGGCGGCCAGCCGGGCAATGGGGGTGGTGGTGTCCGGCCTGAGCACCAGCAGGCGGCCCTTTTGGTCGCTCATTTTCATCATGATTTCCTGGGGAATACCGGAGCGGGCAGGCTCGAACACATCATAAAATTCGATGCCCGGCGTAACCGCTTCCTGATAGCCGTGGGAAACAAACACCTGCTTCAGGCGGCTTTCTGCCAGACGGCGGGCGGCACATTCCTCAAAGAGAAGGTCCCGGGTGCCTTCGGGGGTAATTTTATTATAAAGTTTCATGGTGACATCCTTCCTCAATCGGGATAAAAAATGGAATTGATAACAGCCAATAAAGCGAAAACAGGTACTGCGGGCGCATACTATGCGCCCCTACAAATAAAATATCCTCTTACGCTTTAGCGTGCTACTATGATATCACAGCACTATCTCCCCTGTCAATCCCTTTTTGTCAGAACAGGCTCATCTGGCTGCTGTCCGGCAAACCGGCAAGGGCGCCCGCCTCTTTCAGGGTTTCAATCACGGCTTTTGTCACCTTGGCGCGAGCCTGCAAATCATCAATGGAAATATAGGGCCCGCCGCTGTTTTTGGCTTCTTCCAAACAAATGGCGGCAGATTCGCCCACGCCGGACAAAGACGAGAAGGGCAGGCGGATTTTGCCGTCCTCCACCAGATACTTTTTCGCGGCGGACTTATACAAATCCACCGGCAGCACTTCAATGCCCCGGGCCAGCATTTCATTCACAATTTGATAGGTGGCATAGGCGGCTTCTTCCTTTGCAGAGGCCTCCTTGCCCTTCATGTTAATTTCCATCATGCGCTGGCGCACGGCGGCACGGCCTTTTGTGACCACTGCCCCCTCAAAGTCCTCGCCGCGGACAGAGAAATAGGCCGCATAATATTCCACGGGCTTGTGTACCTTATACCAGCCAAGCCGCAGCGCTGCAATCATATAGGCGGCGGCGTGGGCTTTTGGGAACATGTATTTGATTTTTAAGCAGGATTCAATATACCAGTCGGGGACATTGTGCTCCTTCATGGCCTGCTTGTGCTCGTCGGTGAGGAGCTTGGGCGCTTTGCCCTTACGGACAATTTCCATAATCTTAAAGGCCATTTTCGGCTCCAGCCCTTTCAGCATCAGATAGGTCATAATGCTGTCACGGGTACCGATTACCTCGGAAATGGTGCAGGTGCCGTTTTTAATAAGGTCTTGGGCGTTGCCCAGCCACACGTCCGTACCGTGGGAAAGGCCGGAAACCTGCAACAGGTCAGAAAAGGTTTTGGGCTTGGAGTCCACCAGCATCTGGCGCACAAAGGGCGTGCCCAGCTCTGGCAAAGAGAAGGTGCCGGTAACAGAATCGATGTCCTCCGGCTTTACGCCCAGAGCCTTGGTGGAGTGGAACAGGGACATAACCTCCGGGTCACTCATGGAAACATTCATCACGGGGATGCCGGTGTACTCTTCCAGATAGTGATAAATGGTGGGCACATCGTGTCCCAGCTCGTCCAGCTTACAAATGGTGTCGTGGATGGAATGGAAGTCGAAGTGGGTAGTAATGTTGTCGGACTTCTGGTCGTTGGCCGGGTGCTGCACCGGGCAGAATTCATACACATCGTGGCCCTTGGGCACAACCACCATGCCGCCGGGGTGCTGGCCGGTGGTGCGCTTAATGCCCGTACAGCCAATGGCCAGCCGCTGCTCTTCTGCACGGCGCAGGGGAATGCCCCGCTCTTCCGCATATTTTTTGACAAAGCCCAAAGCCGTTTTGTCGGCCACAGTGGCAATGGTACCGGCCTTAAACACGTTGTCCTTGCCAAACAGGGTTTCGGTGTAGCGGTGAGCGCTGGACTGGTATTCGCCGGAGAAGTTTAAGTCGATATCGGGGGTTTTGTCGCCGTCAAAGCCCAAAAAGGTTTCAAAGGGGATGGTGTGGCCGTCCCGGTTGTAGTCGGTGCCGCATTTGGGGCACTTTTTGGGCGGCAAGTCAAAGCCGGAGCCATAGCTGCCGTCGGTGATAAATTCGCTGTTTTTGCAGTTGGGGCAGATGTAGTGGGGCTCCAAGGGGTTTACTTCCGAAATACCGGACATACTGGCCACAAAGGAGGAGCCAACAGAGCCACGGGAGCCTACCAGATAGCCATGGGCTTCGGAATCGGCCACCAGCTTTTGAGCGGTCATATACAGCACGGAGAAGCCGTGTTTGTTAATAGAGTCCAATTCCCGCTTGAGGCGCTTTTCCACAATTTCCGGCAGAGGGTCGCCATATTTTTCTTTTGCCCGCTTCCAGCAAATGGAGTTGAGCTGCTCTTCTGCGCCGTCAATAAAGGGCGGAAACACGCCTTCGGGAATGGGGCGCACAATGTCAACGCTGTCGGCAATTTTGTTGGGGTTAGTAACCACCACTTCATAGGCCTTTTCTTCGCCCAAATAGCTAAATTCCTCCAGCATTTCGGCGGTGGTGCGAAGATATAGGGGCGCCTGCTCGGCAGCATCGCTGAACCCCTGCCCGGCCATAAGGATTTCCCGATACCGGGCGTCCTTCGGGTCCATAAAGTGGACGTCTCCGGTGGCGACTACAGGCTTGTTCAGCTCTTCGCCCAGCCGGATGATGGTGCGGTTAAATTCCTTCAAATCCTCTTCGCTGGAAGCGGTACCGTTTCGCAGCATAAAGGCGTTGTTGCCCAGGGGCTGGATTTCGAGATAGTCATAGAAAGAGGCGATTTCACACAGCTTATCCCAAGACTCGTGGCGCAGCATGGCACGGAACAATTCGCCCGCCTCGCAGGCGCTGCCCAAAATCAGCCCTTCCCGGTGCTCCACCAGCACGCTTTTGGGAATCCGGGGCTTTTTATAAAAATAGTCGAGATGGGCATAGGAAATCAGCTTGTAGAGGTTCCGCAGGCCGGCTTTGTTCTTTACCAAAATAATCTGGTGATAGGTGGGCAGCTTTTTCGCATCGCCCCCGGCCAGCGAGGTGTTAATGTCCATCACCGTTTTGGCGCCGGTGTCCTCTTTCAGGCGGATGAGCAGCTGCTCAAAAATCTGCGCCAGCACCGCCGCATCGTCGCAGGCACGGTGATGGTTAAAGGGCGGCAGCTTGAGATAGTTTGCCACCGTGTCCAGCTTGCAGTTTTTAATCCCCTTGAGCATGGAGCGGCACATAGGCACTGTGTCGATATAGGCAAAGGGAAATTCCATGCCGCAGCGCCCGGCGGCTGCCCGCATAAAGGAGGTGTCAAACTCTGCGTTGTGTGCCACCAGCACCGGGGAGCCCTCCCCGCAGAATGCATAGAAGGCTTCCAGCGCTTCCTGTTCGCTGGGGGCATCCTTCACCATGTCGTCGTTAATGCCGGTCAGCTCGGTAATTCTGGCCGGGATGGGCCGCTCGGGATTGACAAAGGTATCAAAGCTGTCAAGAATCTCGCCGTTCTTCATCCGAACCGCGCCGATTTCCGTTATACGGTCGTTTCCGGCGCTGAGCCCGGTGGTTTCAATGTCGAAAACGATGTATTCCCCATCCAGCGGCATGTCGGTGTGGCCGGAAACGGCGGGCACCATGTCGTTGACAAAATAGGCTTCCACGCCATAGATGACCTTCATCTCTCCCCCGTCCTTGCGGATGGCTTCCACCGCATTCATCGCGTCAGGGAATGCCTGGGCAACACCGTGGTCGGTGATGGCAATGGCCTTGTGCCCCCACTTAAACGCCCTTTTAATCAGCTCCCCGGCCGGGGTCATGCCGTCCATGCTGGACATGTTGGTGTGCAAATGCAGCTCCACCCGCTTTTCCTCGGCATCGTCCACCACTTTCCGCTGCTCCACCGTGGCAAGACACCGGGGCCGCATCACGTCCTCGTGGTCGTATTTGTCATATTCCACCTGCCCCTTTGCCAGCACGGACATGCCCTTTTTGAGGGTGTCCAAAAGCTTGCACTGCTTTGCGTCCTGAATGATTTTGAGGGTGATGGAGCTTGTATAGTCCGTGATGCTGATAGAATAGATTTTTTTGCTTTTGTCCCTGGTTTCCTTGCTTTCCAGGGCAAAAATTTCGCCCCAAACACAGGTGCTGCCAATGTCCGGCGTCACCCGCTCAATGGGCACCGGCTGGGCTTTGCCCATTCTGCCCAAAATGTCCTGTGCCGTTTCGGGCAAAATGGAGGGATAGAGGGTCTCTTCGGTGCGGACGCTGATGGTTTTTGGGATGGAAGGCTTTTGCCCCTTTTTGGGGCGCTCCTGCATCATGGCCTCATACTGCTCCGCTTCCTCTATGGCTGCTTCCCGGCGGCGGGTTTCCTCTTCTTTTTTAATGGCCTCAATATGTACCGCGTCCTCCGGGGTAAGCGACAGCTTCCCCTCAAACTGCACGTCCAGCAAAAGGCCGAATTCCTCCTGAATCAGCGCCGAGAGCGCCTTGTCCAGCTTTCGGGCAAGCAGCAGCTCGTGTCCCCCGTGGGTGAGGGACACAAAAAAGGTATGCTCCTGAATCCGGGCCGTTGCCCCCTGGAAGCTGCCGTTAACGCTGGCATCCCGGCGCTTTAATTCTGCGGCCAGGCTGGGAAAGTAGTCCGCCGAAAAGCTCTCTTCGGGATAGCGGGGACGGATGACCGCACGCCCCACCTGCAAAGGGGAGTTTTCCAGCAGCTTTTCCGCCTGGAACAGGGCTTCCCGCTCTATGGGCTTGGGAAAAAACACGGTGATTTCCAAAAAACGCTGCTCTTTTTCCACCGAAATGGCGCGCACTTCCCCTTTCCGCACTGCATCCGGCAGAGAAGCGCAGTCAATTTGTCTTTCAAATAATCCTTCAAAGCTCTTCACGGGCCGACCTTCCTTTTCACAATTCTATAGCAAAACACAAACACGCCGCCACCGGCTGACACAAACCTATCAATCCGGGGCGGCGCTGTGTTACATCTTTTCGATTTCATCCATCAAAGCATCCACCAGTTTTTCTTCCGGCACTTTATAGAGGATTTCGCCCTTTTTAAAGAGCAGCCCCTCTCCCATGCCGCCGGCAATGCCGATGTCCGCCTCCCTGGCTTCGCCTGGGCCGTTTACTGCACAGCCCATCACCGCCACGGTAATATCCTTCTCACAGCTTTGCAGCCGCTTTTCCACCTCTGCGGCAATGGAAATCAAATCGATTCTCGTCCTTCCGCAGGTGGGGCACGAAACCATCCTCGGCCCGTGTCCCATGCCAAGGCCTTTTAGGATGTCCTTTGCCGCATACACTTCCTCCACCGGGTCGGCCGTTAAGGACACCCGGATGGTGTCGCCAATGCCCCGCTGGAGCAAACTTCCAATGCCGATGGCCGATTTAATCAGCCCCATCCGGGCGGTGCCCGCTTCGGTAACGCCCAAGTGCAAAGGATAGCGGCAGGCCTCTGCCGCCAGCTCATAGGCGCGAATCATGGTGTCCACGCTGGAGGATTTAATGGAAATCACAATGTCGTCAAAGTCGAACCTTTCGAGGAGCGACGCATGATACAGGGCGCTTTCACACAGGGCTTCCGGCGTGGGGCTTCCATATTTAGCCAAAATTTCCTTTTCCAAAGAGCCGGAGTTCACCCCAATGCGGATGGGGATATTCCGTCTGCGGCACTCCTCGGCCACAGCCTTTACATGGTCGTCGCTGCCGATGTTGCCGGGGTTAATGCGGATTTTATCAATGCCCGCCGCCGCCGATTCCAGCGCCAGCTTATAGTCAAAATGGATGTCTGCCACCAGCGGCACGGAAACCGCCTGTTTGAGGGCGGGAATCAGCGCCACTGCTTCCCGGTTAGGGATAGCGGCGCGGATAATCTGGCACCCGGCCTTTTCCAGCCGGACAGCCTGGGCCACGCTTCCCGCAATGTCGGTAGACGGCACATTCAGCATGGACTGAATGGTGACAGGCGCGGTGCCGCCGATGGCGGTTTTTCCGGCCATTACCTGTTTGCTCAAACGTCTTTCCATTTCCATTCCCTCCGGTTTTTAAAATTCCTATCCGCCAAGGCCCTGCCCGTTAAAGAGCCTGACAATATCGTTAAAGGCTACCAGAATCATAATGCCAATCAGCAGCACAAACCCTGCTGCATGGACCCAGCCCTCATATTTGGGGTTAATGGGCTTGCGGCGGATTCCCTCAATAATCAGGAAAACAAGCCGTCCGCCGTCCAGTGCCGGCAGGGGCAGCAGGTTTACAATGCCCAGGTTCACGGTGATGACCACCATCATCAGGAGGATATTGTTCAGCGCCGCCCAAAAGCTCACTTCCAGCCCCACAGCCGCCGCCTGGGTAATGGCCTGTGCCACGCCCACGGGCCCGGCCACTTCATTCAGGCCAAACCGCCCGGTAACAAGCCCGGCAAGGCTGACCCACACCATTTTCACCATGGACCAGGTATCGGCAAAGGTTTTTTGGATAACGCTGCCAAAGCTGCGCTCTATGGGCTCCACATAAAAGTCCATGGACAGCACCTGCTGGCCGTCCTGCTCCACTGTGTTAAACTTCACATCGTTAAAAGTAATGCGCTCGCCGTCTCTGTCCACCACAATGTCCACCGAAGCCGGGTCGGCCAAGGCCAAAGCAAAGCTCAAATCCCGGTCGCCGCCGATAGAATAGCCGTCGATAGAAACAAACCGGTCGCCCACTTCCAGCCCGGCGGCCTGCAAAGCAGAGTTATCCACAAACTTGGAAATGGTAGTACTGGCATAAGTAGGCTCCTGCACCACAATAATGGCCATCAGCAGAATTCCCAGCACCAGATTCATAAATGCGCCGGCTGCCACCACGATAAACCGCTTCCATACCGGTTTGTTGCCGAAAGCGCGCTCATCGTCGCTTTCTTCATCCTCGCCCTCCATGGCGCAAAAACCGCCAATGGGAAACAGCCGCAGCGCATAGGTGGTTTCTCCCCGCTGAAAGCGGAAGAGAGTGGGACCCATGCCCAGCGCGAACTCGTTAACGCGGACGCCCGACATCTTTGCCGTGACAAAATGTCCCAGCTCGTGGAGAAAAATGACAAGTCCAAAGAGCAGTACCGCAATGATACCCAGTAAAATGTTGATGAAAATGGGAAACACCTCGTTTCAAAAAAGAAAATTGCAGATGATGACTTTATGAAAAAACGAGAAGAAATGTCTTTCGTTTTTCAATGTGTGGGGCGTGTTTGCTGAAGGGAAAATTATTTGTCGCAAAGAAAGCTGTCCGCGTGGAGAAAGCTAAAAGTTTACACCTTGCTTCCCCGCGATTTACGGATTCCAAAGGGGCTTAGTCCCTTTGGCGAGGGGGTTAGGGGGCGAGAAGCCCCCAATCGCCCATCGC
>DYBQ01000089.1 GCA_019418545.1 Clostridiales bacterium
GGAAATCGCTTTTTCCTGCCCCCGCCTGCGGCCCATTATCAACAACGACAAGATTAACCCTAAGGACGTCCACGAGCGGCAGCTTTTGCAGGTAATCTGTGCCTACCGTTTGTTTATGCCCTTTGCCAGCATCACCATTTCCTCCCGTGAACGCGCCGGATTCCGGGACAATATCATCGACATTGCCGCCACCAAAATTTCCGCCGGCGTTTCCACCGGGATTGGCGACCACAGCGGCGACGGCAAGGGCGACGAGCAGTTTGAAATCTCCGACGGCAGAAGCTATGACGAGATTTACAAAGCCATTAAAGACAAGGGCCTTCAGCCGGTGATGGCCGATTACATCTATGTGTAAGGGGAAAGGGGGGAGACGGCTCATCTGCGTTACCCAGCGCAGCGCCTGCCCTGATGATTTTCTCGCCCGAATGGGTTTGATTGCTGCCCAAAGGCCCGCCCGAATTATTTTGCGGGAAAAAGACCTTTCCAAAAAAGAATATGAAGCGCTGGCAAAAAAGCTGCTGCCCCTTTGTGAGAAATATGGGGTGCCGCTGATGTGCAACGGCCCCGTGCCTAGCTCCACACTTCCGGGATGCGGTGTGCAGCTATCTTTTCAAAATCGGGACTTGCCGGTTTCTGGGGAGTTTGGCGTGTCTGTCCATGCCCCGGAAGAAGCCGCCGCTTTACGGGAAAGCAGCGCTGCCTATCTCATCGCCGGGCATGTGTTCCCCACAGACTGCAAAAAGGGCGTACCGCCCCGGGGACTGGAATTTCTCAAAAAAGTGTGTCAAAATGCCAAGCAGCCGGTGTATGCCATCGGCGGGATTACCCCGGAAAGGGTGCCGTCTGTTTTGCAGGCGGGAGCCGCCGGGTACTGCGTTATGAGCGCCCTTATGAAAGCGCCGGACCCTGTCCGGCTGATACAGGAATTTTATTGTCAGGAGGAAACCATCCATGAACTATAAAACCCAGATGGAAGCTGCCAAAAAAGGCATCATCACCCCCCAGATTCAGCTGGTGGCGGAAAAGGAGCACCGGGAGCCTGAGTGGATTCGGGAGCGGGTTGCTGCCGGTACCATTGCCATTCCCGCCAACATCCACCACACCTCCCTGTCCGCCGAGGGCATCGGTGACGGTCTTCGCACCAAAATTAACGTGAACCTGGGCATTTCCGGCGACGCCAAAGACTATGAGCTGGAAATGAACAAGGTAAAAATGTCTGTGGAAATGGGCGCGGAATCCATTATGGATTTGTCAAACTACGGCAAAACCCGGGTATTCCGGGAAAAGCTGGTGGAGTATTCCCCGGCCATGATTGGCACGGTGCCCATGTATGACGCCATCGGCTATCTGGACAAGGATTTGCTGGACATTACCGCCGATGATTTCCTCAAGGTGGTGGAAGCCCATGCCAAAGAGGGCGTGGACTTTATGACCATCCATGCAGGCATCAACCGTCGTGCGGTGGAGGCCTTCCGCCGGGAGGGACGGCGCATGAACATTGTTTCCCGGGGCGGCTCTTTGCTGTTTGCCTGGATGATGATGACAGGCAACGAGAACCCCTTCTTTGAGCGGTATGACGATGTGCTGGAAATTCTCCGCGCCCATGATGTGACCATTTCGATTGGTGATGCCCTGCGCCCCGGCTGTATTGATGACAGCTCTGATGCAGGCCAGATTTCCGAGCTGATTGAAATTGGGAACCTGACTAAACGCGCCTGGGACGCAGACGTACAGGTGCTGGTGGAAGGCCCCGGACACATGGCTATGAACGAGATTGCCGCCAATATGCAGATGGAAAAGCGCATCTGCCACGGCGCGCCCTTCTATGTGCTGGGCCCCATTGTCACCGATATCGCACCCGGCTATGACCACATCACCTCCGCAATCGGCGGGGCCATTGCTGCATCCAACGGCGCGAACTTCCTGTGCTATGTCACCCCGGCAGAGCACCTGCGCCTGCCCGATTTGGACGACGTGCGGGAGGGCATCATTGCTTCCAAAATTGCCGCCCACGCCGCCGACATCGCCAATGGCCTGCCCGGCGCCCGTGACCGCGACAACGAAATGTCCACGGCCCGTCACAAGCTGGACTGGGACGAAATGTTCCGTCTGGCCCTCGACCCCGACAAGGCTCGCCGCTATTATGAGTCCACACCGCCCGCCGAGCGCCACACCTGCTCCATGTGCGGCAAAATGTGCGCCGTTCGCACCACCAACATGATTCTGGAAGGAAAGACCGTAAAGTTCTGCTCCGAAAAAGGCAGCTGCGGCGAATAATGTTTTAACCAATCATAAAAAGGCTCTCACGGATATTCGCCGTGGGAGCCTTTTTGATTCTGTTTCGTTTAAAGCGCCGCAAATGCGATTTGGCAATCCCCCTGGGATACTGCCCGTTGATAAGGGTGTGTGGGGAAAAGGACATCGGAGAAGCAGCGGGTACCGTCATCGCAATACAGCTCCAGCACACTAACATCAAACACAACGTCAATCGTCCAGCAGCCATGATAAAAACGGGGCTGGCGGCTTTTCTGCATCAAGGGCCAGTTGGGGTTGTCCACTTGTATAATAGAGGAAGCGCTGCGGTCTAAATAAACATGGTTTTCTTCGTCCACGCCAAAGGTCACACGCTCGCCAAAATCGTTTTCGAGTGTGACAGAACCGCTTCCCTCGCCGGTAATGCGCAGGGCAAAGGGTTCGCCTGTCAAACAGCCATCAAAAGGTTTGGCAGCTTCAAAGATTTTTTCCATGCCGAAGGGGCGTGCTGCCAGCTTTTTGCCGGCTGGCGTTTCCTGCAAATGGAGAACACGCGGCAAACTCATCTGGCCGCAGTATTGGCCGGTGGGAACCTGTCCCGCATAGTCCGGGCAGTTTTCCCAGCTTATCAAAATTCTTTCATCCGTACCCCAATAGGTAGAACCGGCATAGCAGTCAAAACCGCAGTCCACCCGCTCTGCAACAGCGCCTTCGTCCGGGAGGAAGGTATCACCATCAAAAGTGCCGGTCAGGTATAGCATGTGGTTTTCGTGGCCTTCCCCCAAAAAAATCATGCTGACCACCAATACCCACACGGTTTTCCCGCCGCATTCCATCGGGAAGATGTCGGGGCATTCCCAAATGTCGGCGTTGTGAATCTGTTCGGGAGTGAGTTTGCATTCCCCGGTTTTTTCCCAGTGCTTCAAATCAGCGGAATGATAGAACATGGCGCGGTCGTGCGCTGAGACAATCATACTGTAGCCGCCGCGCACCGGGTTGCGGAACACTTTTGGGTCACGGTAATCGTTCACGCCGGGGTTTTCGAGAATCGGATTGCCGCAATAGCGTGTAAAGGTCATGCCGCCGTCCAGGCTGTAGGCCATGCTCTGACATTCACATTCACCGTGATTGGTATAGAAAATCAGCAGTGGATGACGGCCATTTTCGCCGAAGCCGCTCACATTGTCGCTGTCCAATACCGCACAGCCGCTGAAAATCGTCCCCAGCTCGTCGGGCTTCATGGCGATGGGACAGTGTTCCCAGTGGTACAAATCTTTCGAAACGGCATGTCCCCAATGCATTGGCCCCCAAACGGTATCGCCGGGGTTATATTGATAATATAGGTGATAGGTCCCGTCTGTATAGAACAGGCCGTTGGGGTCGTTCATCCACATAGAGGGCGGGGTAAAATGAAGTTTTGGACGAAAATTTCTCGGTGCAGGACTGCTCATAAACGGTTCTCCTTTCAGGTTTTGGTTTGCTCGACACCATGATAGCAAATGAAAGGGCAAATGTAAAGCAGCATCCCGGTCCCCAAAAAATATGAAAAAAGGACTTGAAAATACCCCCATAGGGTATTATAATAAAAACAGCCCAAATACCCCTATGGGGTATATAAGGAGGTATAACATGGAAAATCAAAACACCCATACAGCACAAAAAGCTCTTTGTGAAGAGAAAACCTGCTGCTGCCGTCATAAATCCACCCCGCGCGAAGAGAAAGAACTCCGCCAGCTGCAAAACCGCATCAAGCGGATGACCGGCCAGCTGAACGGAATCAGCAAAATGCTGGATGACAACCGCTATTGCGGCGATATCCTCATTCAGGTGGCCGCTGTAGAAAGCGCCTTGCAGGCATTTGGCTATGCAGTGCTGCAAAGCCATCTGGAAACCTGCGTGGTGGAAGAAATCCAGAAGGGCAATCCCCAGATTATGGAGGAAGTGCTGGAGCTGATAAAAAAGCTGAAATAATCCCAGACTGCTGGGAAAAGAGAGGTGAACCCTGTGAAAACAGAAAAATATCAGGTAACCGGCATGACCTGTGCCGCGTGCCAAGCCAATGTGACCCGCTGTGTCCAGAAGCTGGAGGGCGTAGAAGAAGTGAACGTCAGCCTGCTCGCCAATCAGATGACAGTCTCCTACGATGAAAACGAAGTGGAGCAACAGGCCATTGTGCAGGCCGTAGAGGACATCGGATATGGTGCATGCCCGATAAGCGGAAAAAAGGAAGCGGAAACCGGTACCTTCCGCAGCGAGTGGCAAGCACGGCAGTCCCAGGTAGACGAAAGTCAGAAGGCCATGAAACAAAGGTTGATTTCTTCTATTGTCCTGCTGGTGCCATTGATGTATGTCGCTATGGGCGCCATGATGTCTTTACCGATGCCAGAATTCCTGCTGGGAATCGAAAACGCCATGGTGTCGGCACTTTTGCAACTGCTCCTCACCATCCCGATTCTGTTCATCAACCGGCATTTTTATCAGAACGGCTTCAAATCCCTGTTACACCGTGCGCCCAATATGGATTCATTGGTGGCAATCGGCTCCGGTGCTTCGCTGCTCTATGGGCTGTTCGCCATGTTCCGTATGGCCTATGGCTTTGGGCATGGGGAAATGGAGGTTATACACGAATACGCCCATGCGCTGTATTTTGAATCCGCTGCGATGATTCTAACGCTGGTAACGGTTGGAAAATATCTCGAAGCCCGTTCCAAAGCCAAAACCTCCGATGCGCTGGGAAAACTCATCGACCTCGCGCCGAAAACTGCTGTGGTAGTCCGCGGCGGGGAAGAGGTAACCATCCCGGCGGAGCAGGTGGTCTCCGGCGATATTATCGTCATCCGCCCCGGCGAAGGAATTCCCGTAGACGGCGTGGTGACAGAGGGTACCGGCTATGTGGACCAGTCCGCCATTACCGGCGAGAGCATCCCCGTGGAGAAAAACCCGGGCGATACCGTGATTTCCGCCACCATCAACCGCAACGGCTCTTTCCGATTCCGCGCTTCCCGTGTGGGAGAGGACACCACATTGGCGCAGATTATCCGTCTGGTGGATGAAGCGGGCAACTCCAAAGCCCCCATTGCCCGGTTGGCCGATAAAGTCAGCGGTGTGTTTGTGCCGGTGGTTATCGCAGTCGCCGTCCTGACGGCGATTGTCTGGATGATTGCCGGAGCGGGCTTTGAATTCGCTTTGTCCAATGCCATCGCCGTACTGGTGATTTCCTGCCCGTGTGCGCTGGGGCTGGCAACGCCGGTGGCCATCATGGTGGGAACCGGAAAAGCGGCGGAAATGGGCATCCTTATCAAGTCCGCTGAAAGTCTTGAAAATCTCCACAATGTCGATACCATCGTGCTGGATAAAACCGGCACCATTACTTCGGGAAAACCGTCTGTCACCGATATTCTGGTACTGGAAAAAGGTCTGTCGCAGCAGGATTTTCTGGCGCAGGCCGCCGCCGCCGAAACCGGCAGCGAGCACCCACTGGCACAGGCTGTGGTGGAATATGCACAGCAGATGGGGGTTCCCTCCCTGCGGGCAGATTCTTTCGAAGCGGTTTCCGGCCGGGGCGTGCGTGCCCAAATTGCGGGAAAAAGCTGGCTTGCCGGAAACGCCGCTTTTCTAAAAGAAAACGGCCTGCCGGCTGACGCTGTTCAAAAGGAAATGGAGACGCTGGCGCAGGCGGGAAAAACGCCGCTGCTCTTTGCCTGTGACGGCAAGCTGGCGGGAATTATCGCAGTAGCCGATACCATTCGGGAAACAAGCCGCGCCGCCATCCGCCGCTTTGAAGAGCTTGGGCTGCATGTAGTCATGCTCACCGGAGATAACCGCATCACTGCCGAAGCCATTCGGAAGGAGCTGAACATTGAAACCGCCATTTCGGATGTGCTTCCCACAGAAAAAGAGGCCCATATCCGCGCTTTACAGGAAAAAGGCCGCAAGGTCGCCATGATAGGCGACGGCATCAACGATGCACCGGCCCTCACCCGTGCGGATGTTGGAATTGCCATTGGAGCGGGAACCGATATCGCCATTGAATCGGCGGATGTGGTGCTCATGAAGGATTCCTTGGACGATGCAGCGGCAGCAATTGAACTAAGCCGCGCCGTTGTTCGGAATATCCACATGAACCTGTTTTGGGCGTTCTTCTATAATATCCTCGGAATCCCCGTGGCTGCGGGTGCGCTGTTCCCGGCCTTTGCCATCCGCCTGAGCCCCATGATTGGTTCGGCGGCTATGAGCTTGAGCTCGGTTTGCGTGGTGACCAATGCCCTGCGCCTGCGCTTTTTTAGGCGCAAAGCACCGGCGGCTCAGCCGGAAGAAACTATCCCTGCAAAAGAAGCAACTGTCTGTCCGGTTATACCGGCAGCAGAAGAAAATACCGATACCATATCGGAGAATGTGAAAGGAGCCAGTTCCATGAAAAAAGTATTGTCTGTAGAAGGTATGATGTGCGCACACTGCAAAATGCACGTAGAAAAGGCCCTCAGCGCCATTGACGGCGTTGAAGAAGCAGTTGCCGATTTGGAAAAGAAGCAGGCCACCGTTACCCTGTCCAAGGATGTCCCTGACCAGATATTGGTGGATGCCGTGACAGAAGCAGGGTATACTGCCAGCATCTAAATTTTTTTGACACTTTCCAAGCTAAAAACTTACCCATATGCCTTTGTCCAGCCTGTGCCCATTCATTTTGCGGCACAGGCTTTTTCTTGTATTTTTGACATGGAAAAATCACATGCAAGATTCATCTGTTTTGATATAAATACACTTGGAAGTTTATATAAAAATGATTGAATATCATGGCAACAAAAGTTATAATCATATTGAGATTTGAGATGATGTGGTTATTTTTTGTATATATAGCAAAATGGATTTGTGAGGTGTAAATATGGCAAAATTAGAGAAAACCGTTCGCGGAGATTTTAGCCAAATCCTTAGCAGGATTGAATCTGGGATTATGGGAGGCAGTATGTCTGCGTCTTTGGAAGACTCCAGCGACTTTTACAGTAATGGGGCGCGCTGCAGCGTGCGCGTTTTTGAACGGTATAGCTGGGCGGGAAGCAACCGGGTCAGCCTGAGTGTAACATTGTTTCAATCTGGCGATGATATCATCCACATTTCTGCCATTACAGCAGGAGGAAGCCAGGCGATGTTTTTTAAGATTAACACATGGGGTGAGAACGCATTTCTTGATAAACTCAGAGAGCTGATTTGAAGGTGAAAGTATGTTGGAAAAAATGGGTGAATTCTTTGACAACCGTCTTGAAATCTATGATGAACATCAATTGAACTGCATTGAATCCGCCCGGGAGTTTTTAAAGTTTACCGCTGAATGCCTCCCGATATTCCCAAACTGTACCATATTGGATTTGGGATGTGGCACGGGATTAGAATTAGAGTGTTATTATGCAATCAACGCTTCTGCAAAAGTGACTGGTATTGACCTGGCACCGGGAATGCTGCGTAAATTAAAAGAAAAATTTCGCGGCAGGGATATAAAGCTCATTGAAGGCTCCTATTTCGCTATCCCATTTGGGAAAGCAGTGTATGACGCGGCTGTTTCGGTTGAGTCTTTACACCACTTTACCGCAGATGAAAAGATACCGCTTTATAGGAAACTGAGAGAATCGTTAAAACCAGACGGATATTTTGTTCTTACAGACTATTTTTCCCTATCCGCAGAGGAAGAATATCAGCATAGGGAAGAGCTGCTTCGATTGAAGAAGGAGCAGGGGATTACAGATGATACATTTTATCACTTTGATACACCGCTTACAGTTGAACATGAAATCGAATGTTTCAAAAAGGCTGGTTTTTCAAAAGTGGAAATATTGAATCATTGGGGTGCGACATACACGCTTCAGGCGGTACGATAGCTTTCAGTTTCCCAACGAAAAAGGAGGAATCCCTGTGGTGGAGGTAGTATTCAATGAAAGTGCTGCCGGAAAAATCAAATATAATTTGCAGCGATTTTGATAGTGAGATAGCACTCCACTATTGAAATTTCCGTTTGCATTAGGAAATAATAGAGGGCTTATACTGGCCATCACAAAAGGAAGAGATAGGGAATCGTTATTACTAGTAATCCCTCTTTTCTGTGGAATACTGATTGTTGACAAAAGAAGCCATGGGTAGTACAATAAATCTGCAAACATTTGTTCCGATATTTTAGAAAGGCTTAGAGCCTTGTGATTCAGATACAGGAGAGTTTTTATGGACGCACAAGCCAAACAGGATAGGTTCCAACTGGTATCCCCCTATAAGCCCACCGGTGACCAGCCGGAAGCAATTGCCCAGCTGGTAAAAGGGCTAAACCGGGGCGACAAAGAGCAGACGCTGCTGGGCGTTACCGGCTCCGGAAAAACCTTTACCATGGCGAATATTATCGCAGAGGTAAACCGGCCCACACTGGTGCTGGCCCATAATAAAACGCTGGCAGCCCAGCTGTGCTCCGAATTCCGGGAGTTTTTTCCCAATAATGCAGTGGAATACTTCGTGTCCTATTATGACTATTATCAGCCGGAGGCCTATATTGCCACGACAGACACTTATATTGAAAAAGATTCCGCCATCAATGATGAAATCGATAAGCTGCGCCACTCTGCCACATCGGCTCTTTCTGAGCGTCGGGATGTGATTATTGTGGCCAGTGTTTCCTGTATCTATAGTTTGGGCGACCCTATTGATTACCGTACCATGGTAATTTCTCTGCGCCCCGGCATGGAAAAGAGTCGGGACGATTTGCTGCGCAAGCTGGTGGAAATCCAGTATGAGCGCAACGACATCAACTTTACCCGAAACAAATTCCGGGTTCGGGGGGACGTGGTGGAAATCTTCCCGGCTCAGTCCAATGATACTGTAATTCGAGTGGAATTTTTTGGAGACGAAATTGACCGGATTTCCGAAATCAATTCCCTCACCGGCGAATTTAAGGCGGAGCTCAAGCATGTGGCCATTTATCCTGCTTCTCACTATATTGTTCCGCGGGAAAAGATGCTGCAGGCCGTGAAGGAAATCGAAACGGAAATGGTGGAGAGAGTAAAATATTTTAAAGAACACGAAAAACTCATCGAAGCCCAGCGGATTGAACAGCGCACCCAATATGATATTGAAATGCTGACAGAAATCGGATTTTGTAAGGGGATTGAAAACTATTCCCGCATTATGTCCGGCAGAAAGCCTGGCAGCGCTCCCTTTACGCTGATTGACTATTTTCCCGACGATTTTCTGCTCATGGTGGACGAGTCCCATGTGACGCTGCCTCAGGTGCGAGCTATGTATGCTGGCGATAGGGCGCGAAAAGAAGCCCTGATTGATTATGGGTTCCGTTTGCCTTCGGCCTATGACAACCGGCCGCTAAACTTTGATGAATTCTATAAGCATATCAACCAAGTGATTTTCGTCAGCGCAACCCCCGGCGATTTGGAGCTGGAAAAATCCACACAGGTAGTGGAACAGGTTATCCGTCCCACAGGCCTGCTGGACCCGGAAATCGAAGTGAAACCCACAGAAGGCCAGATTGACGACTTGATTTCGGAAATCAATCTTCGCACTGCCAAAGGCCAGCGGGTGCTGGTGACAACGCTGACCAAAAAGATGGCCGAAGATTTGACAGACTTTCTCGATAATATGGGCATCCGTGTGCGGTATATGCA
>DYBQ01000009.1:0-17533 GCA_019418545.1 Clostridiales bacterium
GCCACCAACAGAGCCGCTCATGCTGTTGATGGAAGAAACTGCAGCAGCAATGCGACGCTCAAGCGCCTCTATCTCTTCAGCCTTACGGGCTATCTGATCCATCACGGAAATGTAGCTGTCCCTGAAGCTGTTCAATTTGTCCATGCGGCCAGAAAGAATTTCCGCTTCCCAGTTTGCGCCAAGCACCTGTGCGGCATTCAGCCTGTCCTGCTGCTCCTGGTACGCATCCACTGTAGAAGTCCAGGCTTCCTTTATCCTTTCAAGCTCTTCAATACGTTTATTGTTTGCCTCAATTTCCTTTTCTACATTGGTAAGCTCTTCCTGAATGGCAAGGTATTTGTCTCGGAAAATGATATAGGCTTCTTCCTTCTGGTTTAAAATATCCTGCTCAAATTCTTTGCCAAACAGCATGTTTAATATCTGCTGGTTCTGTGCCTGCTCGTACAGGTCGGTTATTTCCTGCCACCTGTTTTTATACTCTTCGTAAGAATCTATAGATTCCTGCAGCTTATCCTTTTCGCTTTGAAGGGCGTCTTCCAGCTTTCCTTTTTCCGTTTCAAGGTCACTGATTTGCTTGTCCGTTAAAGCGTCATTGTAATCCTGCTGGGCATCGTCTATGGCGTTCTGGTCGCTCTGCCACACAAAGCCCACGCCCTCGCGATAAATGCGGATGGTTTTCTGGTTTTTCGCTCTATCCAGCGCCGCCTTTTTCTTCTGAAGGTCTATTTCTTCCTTCTCTTTTTTATTGCGCTCTTCAAGGGCGTCTATCTCATCCTGTATCGCGTCTATCTTCGGCTGGTATTCGTCGTCCAGCGCATCCTGCGCGTCTTCAAGGCTTTCTATTTCCTTGTCAATGATGTTTATTACGGCGGAAAGTGCGGCGTCCATGTCGTCAAGCTGGCCCTCCAGCATTTCCTTCTGGGCCTTATACATGTCTTCAAGGCGCGCTATCTCATCGTCAATGGCCTTGCTCACAGCGCGTATCACAGAATCATACAGGTCCTTCTGGTCGTTCAGTGCGTCCAGTTGGTCCTGCATCAGCTTTTTCTGTTCCTCTAAAAGCTTTTTCTGCTGCTCGTAGATATTGGCAACGGCTTGTGCCTGAGCTTTGTCTCCCTCATAGGTCGAAGAAGTAGCCGGGTTGCTGCTCGGCCGGTATCCGCCGCCATAGCGGTACGCATTGCCCTGTGCATACGAAAATCCGCGGCTGCCAACAAAGCCCTGCGCCAAAAGGTCTTCCGTCTGCTCGTGGTTAAACACAATGGCGTTGCGCGGCAGGTTTACAAATTCCGCGCCGTTGTCGCCCACCGTGCGCCAGCGCCCTGATGCGGGGTCAACTACAATTTCTCGCCCCAGCTCTCCCACAAGGGCCCTTTGCGCCACACCGGTTCCCCAATTGCCATTGGCACGGGCTGTGCCCCACGCACTGTTAGCGCCTGTTTTAACCCCTCCGCGCGAGCCATGTTGTCCAGTTCCATTACTCTTTGTATTTTCTGTAACGTTTACCGTGACGTTCTTTACATCTGGTATATTATCAAGATACCTTTGCACAGCCTCCAGTGCGCCTTGCGCCTGCGAGGTGTCCACGGTAAGGGAATAGGTCTGCCCGGTAGAATCCGCTATCCCGCTTATTTTCTCCTGTGTGCTGTCCAGCGCACCGTTTGCGCCGCTGGCGTCTATGTTCAGCAGCTTGGCGCCGGAAAGTATGGCGTTTATCTCTTCGGCGCTCCTGCCGGCTTCCTCAAGCCCCTCTGCATACACCTGCACTTCAAGCGGGGTAGGGGCCTCCAGCTCTGCCTTCTGAGCCAACAGGGCGTCCAATTCCTGCCTGGCTTCGGTGAGGTCTGCACCCACTGAAACGTCTCCAGCCTCATACTGCTGCGTCAGGCTGTCCACCTTTTCCTGTGCCGCCGTCACATCGGCGTCCACTTCAATATAGGCAGTAACCTTTTCCTGCGCCTTTGCCTTCAGGCTGTCCACCTGCTCGTTGGCTTGTTGCAGCTTCGCAAGAATGTCATTGTATGCAGAAGAATCCGGCGAAACCTGCTCCAGTTTCTGCTTCAGTGCATCCGCATTGGTCTGTGCGTAGTAAAGCGCATCGCCTATCGACTGGAACTGTTCATCCCGCGTGTCAAACTCAAAGCCGTATTCTTCAAGCTCTCCAAAAATCGCCTGTGCCATTTCCGGCGTTATTTTCAGCTTCTCAACAAAGTCCTCTGTGCGAATGCCGTCTACAACGCTGATAAAGCCGTCGGCGGCCTCCGTCATCAGCCCTTCGCTGATAGCGTCGTCAAGAAAATGGTTTATGCCCTCGGCGCCTTCTGTCAGGTATCTTTCCAGCTTGTCAAGGTAGTTCTGCACTTCCTCCTGCGGAATGTCCTCCGGCACAAGGAAGCTGACAGCCGCTTCATATTTCCGTGTGCCGATCTTGCCGCTTTCCAGCCCGTCCTGAATGGCCTTCATAGCCTCCATGGCGTCATCGTACATGTCGCCGCTCTCCGGCGCGCTCTGTGCGTTCAGCCAATCCTGGTAAGCGCCCGTGGCCTTCAAAATGCTGTCGCGTAAAAACAGGTAAGAGTCACAGGTCTCCGCTATCTGGTTATTCTCTGCCACAAGGCTGTCTATCGTTTCCTGCGTGATTTTCACGCCGTTCACCATGGCAGAATCCTTGTCCTTCAACGCGGCAGTGTATTCCTCTATCTTTCTGGCGTTTTCCAAATACGTCTGCTTTTGCAGGGCGTCATCCGCCTCCAGAATTGCCATTGCCTCTTTGGCCTTCGCGTCCGCAAGGGCTCTCGCTTCCTCCGCGTTTATCTGCATGGTGCCGTTGGTATATTCAAGCAGCCGGGCATAATCGCTGTCTGCGGTTATCAGCGTTTGATACGCTTTCTGCGTAATGCCAACTCCCGTGGCCTGTTCTGCAAGCGCAGTGTTCAGGGCGGAGTAAGAGGAAAGCAGCTTGTTAATGGAACCTGTTACATCTTTTTCGGTGGAAACCGCATTTACCGCATAATTTTCATATTCTTTTGCAATATGCTCCAAAACAGCAATAATCTCTTTGCTGTCTTCCGGCACAGTAGAGGCAAGGCTGTCCATTTGCGCAAGCAACGGCTGCACGGCATTGTAATATTCCTCTTGGCTTATCGCCCCGCTGTCAAGCTGGGCCTTTAATGCTTCAAATTCCTCAACGGGTATTTTATCCTGCATGACAACAAACGCCTCGCCAAGGTCCTTTGCTGCCACCTGCATTTCGGCATAACTCTTAGAGGGGTCGGCCGCCACCTGCACAAGCATCTGGTTAAACTCATCCAACAAGCCGGTGTCTATCTTGCTGTACCACGTTTCATTTCCTTCTCCAAGCGCCGCCCACTGGGCCAAAAACTGCCCGGAAGATTGGTTAATGGCGTCTATCGCATCAAGCTGTGCGCCCAGCAAGTCTATCTGGCTGCTCCACTGCTGTGCCTCACTGTCCGAAAGGCCAATGCTCTCCTGCAACAGGGCTACAAATTCCGTTTTCTTGTCTACAATCGCCTGAAGCTGGTCCAGGTTGTTGATATTCACCCGGTCCAAATCTATCCCCATGGTTTCAAGGCTCTTTGCCATTTTCCCTTCCGGGTCAAGGTTCGCCGCGTCGCGCAGCATGGCAAGCTCTTCTGCATAGGTGCTCAAAATGGGGGCAATTTCTTTCCGTGCGTCTTTAGCCTCTGCCTGATTGCCCTTTATAATATCCTCTCCGGAGGCAAAGTATTCACGCTGCCGTTCTTCGTTTAACTGCTTTTGCAATTCAATCGCCTGCGCGATTACCGAGTTGTTGTCAAGCAGCGCAACGCCTTCATCATTATATCCCTTTACAAGGGATGGACTTATCCCCGCTATTTGTGCTACAATTTCTTTGTAGCGGTCATACTGGTCTGCCGAAAGGCTTATGTTCTTCGCGTTTTCATCCACGCCGTTCGAAAGCTCGGTAAATTCGTTTTGCAGGCCTTCCAGCGTCTTAATGTTGCTCTCAATTTCGCTGGTTGCACTTTCATAGGCATCCTTCAGCTCATGGGCTTTTTCAATGGCGCGTTCATCGGCCGTCACAAGGTATTCAATGCCTCGCACAATCCCCATAACAGCTGCCGTAACACCAAGCGAAATCAACATATTTTGGGCCATGGCCAGCGCCTTTGTCGCCACAGTTGCTGCCTTTGCCTGCGCAGCAGAACTTTTCAGAGCCATGCCAAATTGTTTTTGCGTAGGGGTTACAAGCGCTCCGGCCTCATTGACCTGTATAGTCGCCTTGGCATACTCCTTACTTTCCTCGGTTACATCTTTAAGCCCATCAATAGTCTGAGCAATTGTTGTGTCATCCCATATGCCACCAGTTGCATTAGCTTTCTTTTTGGCATCTTGAAGACTCTGAACTATCCTGTTCCAAGATTCAAATTGGAGTTTCAGCTTATCATCACTAATGCCACCAAATCCAAACAGTGCCCCAAGCTTTCCGCCTACAGTGGGCATCGTTTGCATTGTCTCCCGAACTTCGCCCCATGCTTCAGAAAGGCTCTTAACCTGCGCAGTTACCTGCGTGATGCCGTTAAATTGTTTTGCTTCAATTCCATTCCCCGTGAATAAAGTCAATATCTCTTGTTGCCATAAATTGTAGTGTGTGAGTACAATTTACGAATGTTTGTAGTACAGGGAGGAAAAATCATGGCTTTAATTAAATGCCCAGAATGCCAAAATGAAGTATCGGATAAGGCAACTTCTTGTCCTCATTGCGGCTTTCCAATTCACAATGTTGAAAAAAATGATAATCCCGAAGAGGTTAAAACATCACAGGGGAAACCACCAAAAATAAAAAAGGCGAAGCACAAAGGGAAAATGAAAGTGGTCGTAATCTCCTTGTTGCTTATCTTGATTGCCTCACTTTCAGCAGGGGCTTTTTTTCTCTACCCTAAAATCAAATATGAGCAAGCAATAGTAGCGGAAAATGAGGGCGATTATGAAAAAGCTGAAAAAATTTATTCTTCTTTAGGAGATTATCAAAATTCTGCAGAGCGTGCAGAATATATGGCTTGGGTTCAAACTGAAGTAGGAGGATTTTTACACAGCTTAAAAACAGGCCTTTCAGAACGATGGGCCCTCAGTGACGAAGTTGGAGATGTATACACAGCTCCCGTTAGCGAAGTGCAAAATATGGTTCAAAAAGAGTTGAATGCAGTTATTGGTTACAAAACAATTGACTTTGAAAATAACACATTCGAAAGTCATGTTAGAAATTACATTTTTGCACTTGAGACATCTTTTGAGGCTGCAGAATCATTAAGTGAGCTCCCTTCAGAAGGTAATGAAAAATGGCATGACGCCTACATGTGGAGAATTAAAGAGTTGGCGTATTTCCAAGATTGCGGACTTAAAATGGATAATGAAGAAGACCAAAAAACGCTGGATGAACTAATAAAAGAATCTGAGTCTCACGAAGATGACCAAATGGTAGATGTCCAATTATCCGCTGGCTTCAATAATGCCACCTTCGAAGAATATGGTGGCGCAGTATATATTGAAATCCGAAACACCACACAATACACATTAGATTATATGTATTTAGATGTAAGCTTTCAAATGGACGGAGTGCAAGTAGGCGAAGACACTTCCAATACTGTTCGAAATGTTTCCCCAACCGAAACAATGA
The DNA here is from genome assembly GCA_019418545.1 of Clostridiales bacterium. Lineage (GTDB taxonomy): Bacteria > Bacillota > Clostridia > Oscillospirales > Acutalibacteraceae > Heritagella_A. Next base: position 5,678 of record DYBQ01000009.1, read on the forward strand.
GGTTCACTGTCATTCCACCACGAGGGAAAAATTGGAACTATATAGAATTTACTTCTGACCAAGGAATTCAATATGATTATGTAAGAAAGTAATAGCAGAATTGCGGATATATGTGGTAGGAACAGCATGCTATCTGACTTTCTTGTTCTCAATTCTGTCGAGAATTTTTTCTATAAAGTCAAATATTCCTTTTATAAACTTTGAGGGGAATACAATCGCATATGCTGCAACTCCTCCAACCAAATAAATAATGATGAATGATATGATGGCAGAAAGACTATTATTAAAACTCATTTTTTCCTCCTCAAAAGGTATGAAATTCAAGAGGTAAAACAGCAGGGGAAAGTCGAAAGGTTGTTAAATCATGTTGAAGTCGTCTTCCCATTGCGATATTTTTCCGCCACTTATCTTGTCAAGCCATTCTATAAAGTTGTAAAATGCATCTGTAGCTAAATAAATATATAAAATTGCTGCACTTGCAGCCCATGGCGCTAGAAAAAACAATACGAATATTATACTATTTTTTAAATCCACAGCAAGCATTCCTTTCAAGTGTGATTGTCTTATCCCATCAAAATTTTCTTCTATTTATGACGGAAGAGAGAAAAGCACACCGAGAACAAAGGCGGTTACAACGTAAAAGATAATAAAGGATTTATCCTTATCATGAATGTTTGGCCCAATAGGCCCCACACCTTCACTTATGCTTTGTCGTTTTTCTTTTGTGCTTCCTTGTAGTGGCTCAAATGCCAATACCATGAGCAAAATTAAAGTGGACAGTATTGATCCCGATATTATAGCATCCAGTAAATTTACACCCCCTTGAGGTACATCTGTTATTTCCCGCAGGTCAACCTCTGCAATGTACTCTTACAAAACAAATATTAAAGTTTTCAAACCTTCTGCAATACTCCTTTTTAGGGTGTGATTGCTTCAATATATCAAAAAACAGAAAAAACTTTATTTCTTTCCTTTTCTTTTAAACACCCCGAAAATCTTCTTTGTAATTCTTGACACTGCTTCCATTGACTCCATAGGGTACACAAGCACATATCCATAAAGTAAAGCTGAACAGAAGGCCCCAGCAAGAAGGGGAATTAGGATTATGTAATCGATAAAACTCATTCTAAAGAAACTCTCCTTGTTTTATAAATTTAGTTTTCTGCTTTTTGAAGGTGACGGTTTTGAAAAATAAGAAAGAGTGGGGAAATTCTAGCTTTTTAACAATACTGTTAGTGCCCTTCTTTGTTATCTTTTTATTTTTGTTGTTTGTCTGCGAGGTAATACCCGTCCACAAGGAAAATATAATAGATTCCGTTATGGCTGCAAGCGCGATTGTCATTCCAATCACTTTAGGCTGGATGCAACATAAAACAGAAAAGGGAAGAGAACGGCTAGAGCAAAGCAATAAAGAAACAATTATAGCGATGGAAGCAAAGCTAGAAGAAATGAGAAAACTCCAAACATCTTTGGAAGCAAAACAGGAAGAAATGAAAAAGCTCCAAGCCGATGCAAAGCAAACGCTTGAAGCTATTAAAAAAGTGAAAATAACGAATTCCAATATAGATATTTCCAGCAAGGGGACATCGCTCAATTTAAGAAATACCACTATTGGCGATATGCTCTGATAAACCTATGAAAAAGGAGGGCCTTACATGCCCGAAGCACCTGCAAACACATCATTCGTTGAAGTTCCAAGCATGACGTTCATGCGCGCCAATAAATCATTCCCTGGTTCATACAAGGGAATGCGCTGGCGCGTTTATATTGAAGAAGATGCCATGAAAGCCGCCGTCTGGCCTAATCCCTATAGCTTCGAGCATACACAAAAAGGTAAAATAACGTTCGCATCTTTCTCTTTAGATGATGCAGGTTTTAATGCTGCCAAGCGTTGGGTAGAAGAACAATACTATTCCGACACCCCTCGTTGGGAAAAATCCAACCAAAACCAAGCGCCGTGGAGGGAAGAATAGAGGAAGAGTCCTGTTTATTGTACACACCCTGCAGTAACATAAAGTCATTGGGAGGTGCGCAGTTTGTCAGATAATGATTATGGGTTCTATGGCTCCGGTCTTGATGGTTATGTCCACTATAAACAGTCTTTTGACAATATTTCGGGCGGCGATGTAAGCATAGATAGTTCCGACAGTTTTTGCGGCGAAGATTCTTTCTGCGACTTTTCCGATGCAGAAGATGCAGAAATGGACGAATCACCAGACGCCAGCTTTTCGGATTACGACGACTTCGATTCTGATATGTCAGAATTTTACGATGGCCCTGTCGCCACCAAAGAAGATTGGGATGAAGTTATAGCAAACCTTGATTCCGCGCAGCGAGCATTGGACGAGCTGGGCCGAAGCATTGACGAGCGAAACCGCCTTCTGGCAATGCAGGCAAAACCTCCGGTAGTTCCGCAGTCTACAAGGGCGGAAGAATCTCAGCCAAAGACAGAAGAAACTGGGCAATCCAGAGAGGAAGCATACACCATCATAGCTGTCATGCTCGCAGTTATTATGGTGGTTGCGCTTTTAAACACGGCAATTTCATAAGACGGTAATCTTGTTAAAACCTTGAATGTCCGATTCAAAGCTCCTTTATAAAAACGCCCCGGCCTATTTTTCAGGCCGAGACGTTTTTTTATGTAGAAAATGGAGCATCTATTTCAACAGGTAAAACCAAAAACGGGCATGCCATCGTTTCTCCGATATCATTGATTTTCTTTATCATCTCTTTAAAAAGGTCTGTTATCTTTTCGCGCTCAAATGCTTTGTAAACATCTTCCTGCTTTAGCCCATCTGCACCATGGATACTGTACTCGCCACGCAAAATGAACTTCCCTTTCAAAATCGGTGACGGGTTAGTTGCAACATCTGTAGTCATTGTAGCAACTGCGGCCTGAAGATTGTCGCTTATTTGTAAATTTACAAAGGTACTAAGGCCCAATCCAACTGGGGGGCGTTCATTTACATCTGTCGTGGAAAATTGTTCCAGTGCTTTTTCATCTATGTTGCACTCGACTTTTAACATATAGATGGTTTCTGTATTCAGCATAGGGCATATTCCCTTTCATGTAATGGAAAACGTTTTTGATATCCTTTTTCATATGTAAGCGGCTCGGAAGTTACTGAAACAGGGTATGAATTTAAAAAATAGTTATATTCTTTCCATACTTTACGCACAGCAGTAAATGAAACACGCTCGCGTACATAAGCCGTTTTCTGCACTTCTTCCAAAGCCGATATGTATTTAACAATGCCGGAGTTTTTCAGCGTAAACAAAACTCCACACTCCGGCAAATCTACGATCGGAACAGATTTTATATCTAACTGTGCCGAATCATATTGAAGGGTATCATAATTAAAAAAAATATAATGTGCAATGCCGTCACTTGCTTGTCTAAAGGTGTCTTCCATCGCTGTTCTTCCACGCAGCATAGACAGCAATGCTTCTACGGGGACTTTTACACACAAATATCTTTCGTTATCTGCATCAAGCAGAACTACAAGATATCGGTTTTCCTCTTTTTTATCAACACAGACAAACAATTCAGGAACATCAAAGGTCACAAGCACTTTTTCTAAATAAAGTTTGCCGAGCTTTTTTTCAGAAATCCATTCTTCTTTTTTCATCCGATACCCTCCTTTGCAATAAATTTGTATGTTCAATCATTCTCATCCAACTGAAATTTTTCACTGGGGTCAACTCCATCATATAAGAACCAGTGTACATGAGTAGTGTTGTCATCGAAACTCTCTAAAACGGCACCATCCGCCTCATGAATCCGCCCAAATGCGATTCTTTTATCTTGTCTGGGCAGTTTGAATGCCTGTATAAGCTCTTCCTTGTCTTTAAAGCACGAGCAACTATATTGTTTCCATTGACCGGAACGAGGGATGCGGGCCAAATTTTCGAGGCCTATCTTTTCAGCCTGTCTTTCCATTTGTGACATAAAATCGCTTCTGTCCAACGATGGTTTCTCGGCACTGATTGTAACACCACGATATACAAAAATTTCCTCGAAATTGGTCTGCACGCTATCTGGCAAATCAATTAAATGCTCTTGCAACGCTTTTTTTAACACGCTTGGAAAGCAATTTTTGAACCGGGAAGAGTACAAACTAAGCCCTTCTTTTTTCTATGTACTAATAGCCCTGTATGGCCGCCTTTTGACATCATAATAACACGAAATCGCTTTTTTTACAAGAAAGTGTAATTATTTTTGAAAAGGAATAGAAGCTATCCCGCACATTTCGCCCGCCTTATTCCAAATCTCCGCCAACCGGCTGCCTAAGCCATTCCAGGCACTCCGTTTCTTCATTTGCCTGCCAGCCCTCCCCGCACAGAAGCGTTGCCAGCTCCTCATCGCTCATTTGCCTTATCCGGTCAGCCTTGGTAAGCGGTTTTATCGTTTCTTCCCGTTTCATTTTGTACATTTCGCCCCCAGCTATATTTTATCATGCCTTATCTGCCCTTGCAACGGCAGCCATGCGGCACAAATCTACCAAAAAATATGCGCTACAAACATTCTTCGGCTTTACCCGAAGGTCAGACTGTCCTTCCTGGGGTTGCGTCCCCGGCCCTTCCAGTCGTTGAACTATCTGCCCGGTGCGCCGGCAGGTCACACACTCCTGCCGTCAAAATGGCGTCCTTGGGTAAACAGCTGCTGATCCAGCCTTTTCCACCGCACTTAGCACGCAATAAAACTGTCATTTTATTTGCGCTTTTCTCTCAGCATATGCGAGGCCATTACTTTTTTCTGCTTTTCAGCTCCTTTGCGGCTCGGTTTCCCGGCCGTTTTGGCAAATGGCTTTTGTGCCGTTCCCAGCAATTTGGGCCCTGTTAAAGCAAAAGGTTGCATTCTACGCCGCCATTAAACCGCAACTGGCGTAAAAGGGCATATTAACTTTACCGGCCTTTTGCCCAGCGAGCGTAAGCCCGCCACTCAATAATCCAATTAGGGTAGGCAATACCCCAACCGTCTTGTTTATAGCTTCAAAAAATTGAAGCGCACCTGTGCCTGCGTCAATAAAAAACTTCGGCACCTCGCTGTCTATCAATGTAGTAGAAAGCGACTGAAACTGTGCTGTAAACTGTGAAAGCTTACCGGCAATAGAGTCCAGATATTTCTCATTCTCCGCTACCGCACTGCCAGAAGAATTTGCGGCAGCCTCAACGGCCTCTTCCGCATCCTCAACATTTTTTATGATACTTGCTACCACGTTGGCTTGTCTTGCGCCACCCAGCATATATAACAATGCCTGCTGATCCTGGTTGTTTATCTGGTCCCACACCTTGGCAATATCCACCAAAATGTCATAGGTAGAACGGTATGCGTCCCCATCCATGATATCTACGCCAGTGTAAGCCTTAATTTGATTGCGGAACTCTGAAATAGACGTAGCAGCATAATCACTTGCTTCGCCAATTTCCTCAAGCTCTGTTTTAGTTTTAGTCAGCCGCAGGCTCATTGTCTTTAAAGCTGTACCTACAGAATCGGGGTCTTGCACAACGGCGTTACCAGCCACAATAAGGCCAATCGACTCATTGATATCGTTGCCTGCTTGGGCAAGGGCCGCAGCGCTTCGCTGCAAGGCCTCACCAATGCCAGAGCTCGATATGGCAAAATTATTGCCCACTTCATTAAACTTGTCCACAATCTGCATCGAGTCTTCTGCCTCAATGCCGAAGGCTTTCATGGTGGAAATAATACTCTGTGACGCTTCGTTAATATCGCTCAGGCCGTCTCCAACGTTTTTGTATATGCTGGCTGCATCCGCAAGCTGTGTGGCTTCATCCAACGTATATCCAAGCCTTGCAAAATCTGCAGTAGAATTGATTACATCACTCATTGCAGTTCCCAAGGCTTTGGCTCTCTCTCCAGCATTACTCAAGAACTTTTCATAAGTGGCATCGCTTTCGCTTGTCACTTTTTTCAATTCTGTCATAGCCGCGTCTACATCCTGCACACTCTGCCACAACAGTTGCATGCTCTGTTGCAAAGCGTGCACGCCGGCCATTGCGACTGCCGTGTTAAAATGCTCGGTAAACAAGCGCCTTAACTTCCCACTCAAGCTGTCAGTCCGTTGTCCTGTCACTTCAAGCTCGGTCTTTATCGCTGATAGCTGTGAACGGAATTTGTCCACGTCTACCTGCGTAGCACTCCCTATAGCGTTCTCCATCTCGCCAAACAAATTGTCCAGCTTAATGCTCGAAGAATCAGAAAGGCTTCGGTAAGTGTCTTTTATCCGCTGTATCTCAGCCTGCATATTACGCAACTGAGTAGTAGAGTTTATCGCGTCCTTCGATATTTTCTGCGAAAAATTTTGTCCGTTAATTGCAGCGTTTGCCTTTTGAATATTGCCCTGAACTTTAGCTATCTCCAAGTTCAGCTCTCGAAGCGCATCATTCGACGTTGATTTTCCCATGCGCTCCACGGTCGTCGCCATGCGCTCAAGCTCTCGCGTGTCAATAGAAAAACCGGAATACTTTTGTGAATTCGCCTGTTGCATCAAGCGGGTTGCCCGGTTCAGCGCATTTTGCACCCGTGTAAGGTCAGCAACTGCCTGCTTCGCGCCGCTCGCAATGTTTGACTTAAATTTCCCGGTTTTTCCGGCCACAGTATTTACCTGTTTTAGCAGGCTTACAAGCTCTTTGGCATTTCCTAAATCAAGGTCAACTTTAATAGGCGGAATTTTCCCCTCAAGCGCCTTAATATCCTTTACCAGCTCAGAATGGTCGCCTGCTTTTAATTTAACAAGAATGCCAAGTCCATCTGCCATGTGACCACCTCTCTTTTTTGCTTTCAAACTGCGTTAAAAATAAAAAAGAAGGGCGGTCGCCCTTCTCTGTATTTCTATTTATGGCTTCAAAATAATCTGATCTAAAAACGGAGTCGCTGTACACCAGTCGTTTGAATCAGTCGTATTTGTGCCTTGAACAGAAATATAAATATTTTTATTTTTTGGCACCGATATCGTTCTGGAAAACGATAGGGAAGTACACCAGCGCTGGTTATCCACCCATCCGCTGTGATACTCTAAATATTCATGATAAGGCCCTTCGCCTTCTCCGTTATATAAATTATCACAAAGCCGAGGGTCGGCAGAACCCACACGTACCCGTGACATTGCATACCAAGCTCGATACATTGTTCCTGCCAGATATAAATGGGAATGCTCACCGGTTGCAACTCGAATACAGGCCGCATGGTTATAGCGCCCGTTCCCGTATTCGTAGCTATAACCAGTATACAGTTTCGAACTATTGCAACCGGAATCATAGTTGTTGCTGCTCAGCACATAACTCCCACTGGTCAGCACATTCAGGTCAGTCACTCGCCGCCACACTTCAACACTTCCAAATTTTAATACGGAAAGGGAAGTGCTGTTTTGAATCACTTCCCCCGAAGAGGGAACCTCAGAGCTATTGAAAATAAGTGCCATCTATCTATACCCCCCTTTCCGGGGCGGGCGCTTTTTGTAAATTGCCCTTGCGGGCGGCAGCGCGCCTGTTGCGGCAAACTCCAGAAATTTTCGTTTTACGCCACCCCCCTTTAAGCATACATGTAAATCTCGGTCACCCAGCATTTGCGACCTGCCCAGTAGGGATTGTTGTTGGTATTCCCTTGCATCCACCAGTCGAATTTGACAGCGTAGGTGCCTTGATAGCTGGAAAGGTTCAGTGTGGCCGTCTTTGTGGCGCTTGTGCCGTTTTCCCGGATAAGATTCAGTGCAGCACTGAACGTATTATTCCAGCCGGAGGGTCCTATGCCCGCTCGTGGGGTTGAACTGGGTACGTTATTGTTTTCTGTATAGTATTTGAAGCGCAGGTACTTGAAGCCTTTTGTGTTGATTGTGAAATTGGATACCAGCAAGGCGCGGTTACCGCCTATGGTGCTTTCTTCGCCGCCAAAGCGCAGCTTGCTATTCACGATACCGCCATGCGCCTGAATGTTGCCGTTGGTGGTGTTTTTATAGCCTTGGCTTGCCATGGAAAACACCTGATACCCGGCATCGCTGCCCAACATGCCCCCACCCATCCAAGAGCCGATGGAACTGCCGGTTTTCATGATGGTGATGGGGTCCGGCGTGGATGTCCACACCAAAACTCCATTCCGTTTCACTTCTGTTAACGAAGTATTATTTAGCCTTACAGTTCCACTCGGCGGAATTTCAATGCTGTTTACAACCAACGACATTTCACATCAAACCCAGTTCTGCCAGCTTTTGTTCAATGTATGTAGGCTGCTCCATACGAGCAAACAGGCGCGTCTCGCTGCCAGCTTCCATTGTGTCGGGGTTAAATGTCTCTACCAGTCGTTTGGAAATTTCTACGGGCAGCGTGTAATTCAAAAATACAGCTTCCTCGGCGCCTTCATCTGTCATTACGGTCAATTTTTGCATGGCTTCTTTATCTCGCACAAGCGCCTCAAATTCAGAAAACTCCATAACGTCTTCAGGCATCCAAATTTCAAAATAGCTTCGCACATTGGCGTTGCCAGAAGGGCAACACACCGTGTCATTATATATCTCATATGTGCTTTCATTGCCGCATTTCAGCTTCTTCATAATTTTCCTCCTCATTGATAAGTAATAGTCAATGTCGTCCCAGACAAAGACATAGAAAGTGCTTTCCCGCCAACTTTGTCAGAATCCGCAGCTTTCGCCGCATTTGCCACCGACAATTCACTCTCACTTTTTCCACCAAGCTTAACGGCATTTTCTGCGCTTGCCGCAGTCTCGGCCTGTTTTGCACTATCTACAACCCCATCACCGTCCGCGTCATACGTTTTCTTTTCCATCGCTTCACTGCGAGGAATATAGGGCAAACCTTTCTTGTCAGGGTCATAGGTCTCTTTTAGCATCAAATCAGCTAATGCGTGCTCTCCAAGCTGTTCCGATTTTTCTGCCACTTCAACTCGGCTAACCGGAACGCCTTCTTCATTACCGGCATATAACGTTCCATCTTTTGCTATTGCAAGTTCACCATACGGAAGGGAAGCGGGGGCGGCCGTTTCACCTGCCTGCCTGTAATGTTTTATTACATCCTGCTTTGCCACAATACCACTTCCTTTCAAACATAAGTAATATCCAGCGTTGTCCCGGAAACAGACATGTTCAAAGTTTTTCCGCCTATTTTTTTCGCATTATCAACTGGAACTTCAACAGCATATTCACTTCCAAGGCTGTCCATTTCATTATAAAATTTTATAACACCTGACAACGAATCTGAAGACACGCGAATAGGGCCTGTATAATTCTGCCCTTTTCCAGGGACTGCTGGGGGAGTGAATAGTTTTATGCTATTCGCAGAAACAGCCTCCCCTAAATTGGCATTGGACCCAATTATCCAAAGGTGCGTGTTCTCGGCATCCCACAACATTAAAACACGGCTGTTGGCCTGAAAGTACCCATCTGGGATTGCTTGCCCGGAGGTTAGCGTGCATGCCACTGTGCGCCCCATAACTTTAAACGTATCGCCCGTGGTAAATTCGCTTGGCCCAGCAAACGCTTGGTCCGGAATCATAATAAACAATGCAGCAGGCGGGTCATCAAGGTCAAAAAAGTTCCGTTCTTTCCAAACTTGCATTTCAGGCACACCAGCGTTTCCTCCGCCGCCAGAGCTTTGCTTTATCTCTTCCAGAATAACGTTTAAGCCTTTTTTGGTCGCTTCATCATATACTTGCTCTATCACAGTTGCAGGAAGAATATATTTGCTCCCGTCCAAAGAAATAAGCCGGGTCTTCTCACTTTGAGAAGGCCCGGCTTTTGCGATGCTGTTCTCTTTAACAATTTTCATACTGCCGCAACACTCCTCCTTTGGTTATATCAGCCCAGCGCAGAGAAGAATCCTGCGCGAGCAATCGTGTTTATTATGCAACTTTCTTATATAAAAAAGCTGCCTGATATCAGACAGCTAAAAGTGTTTGTTTGCGCAGAAATTTGAGGGCTCGTCTGAGCTCATCCATCTCATTATGGACATAGATGCGTGCTGTTACATTGACATCCTTATGTCCCAAAATTTTGCTAATGGAATAAATATCGGCTCCATGGCGCCGAAGAAACGTGCCGTAAGTATGTCGCAGTTCGTGGGCTGTTAATTGGGGTATATCCGGTTGTTGTTCGGCCATGCGGGCCATCTCCGCCTTTAGACGGCGGCTCCATGTGTCAGGCCTCATAAGCCCTCCCGTGGGGCCAGGTATCAGCATAGGGCTGTCCGGGTACATCTGCAAAAGGATTTCCACGGCTTGACGCCCGCGCGGGGATAGCGGCGCAGTGCGGCCGCTATGGCACTTGGGTGGCCCCTCGCAGGGGCCCTTGCCTGGCACAAGGTGCACGGCACGCGATACTGTCCAGGTGTTTTTACGCCGGGAAAAATCATCTTTGTGCCATCCCAGCAGCTCGCCGCGGCGCACGCCAGTCTCCAGGAGCAGCACCACCTCTGGCATGCGCCGGATAAACCACCGGGAGGCGCTCTCAATCTCAGCATCACTGTATACCTCCTTGACATGTTTAGTCGCAATACTTTCCAGCCGGCAAAATTTTGCCGGGTTACGAGTGCACAGGTCATTATGTACCGCAGTATCAAATATCCCCATCACGCACATACGCACCTTTGCGCACATGGATGCCGACAGCGTTGTCTTTGTGAGATACAAAGCCTGTATATCTGCGGGGGTAATATCCAGCAGATATTTGTCGCCCAGAGTAGGCAGCAGATGCTTGTATACCGTGCTCTCGTAGGTTGTTGTGTAAGCTGCTCTTGACACAAAAGGTTTTTTGTAGAGCAGCAGCCATTGTTTGGCCCATCCGGCAAAAGTATAGATGTCAAGGGCTTTTTGTGGCATGCCATGCTCTTGCCGGTAGGCCTCGGCTACAGCTTTTGCGGCCTCTTTTGTGCGGCCGTAAAACGCCTTTTTAATGGCTTGCCCATCTGCACGATATCCTATGGTTGATTGCACCTTTTTGATTTTTCTGCGCATTTTGCCCGCCTCCAATGGTTTTTTACCATTGTACAGCATTTGGGATTTGGGCAATATGCTTGTGGTGCTAATTTTAGCCTAGGTAATCAGGGCGGCAAAAAAGAACATACCCTCGTCACAGACGAGTTGCCAAGTATGCAGTTGACTTTATGGCATAGCGGAGGCAGTGGGCAAGCATATTTCAGCCGACCAATCGGAATTAACGGTGGAGGCGGCAGAACAGAAATTTCTCAGATATCAATGTCAGGTATCTCAAAAACCGGTTATGCAGATATTAAAGCCTCTCTGCCTGGAAAGTCCCGTGCAATCAATTTATTGCCGCCATATCTCGTGCAATGTGCACATGTCCATACTTAACATTCAGATTGTGGTGCTAATTTTCTCTTATTGGAAACAGGCGGGGAAAAAGAGCATACACTCACTACCGAGGAGATGCCGGAACATAAGCATGTCATGCCTTATACAACAGGTAATGGCGCCTCGGCTGGCGTTGGGTATAAATTAGGCACCAGTGAAACGCAATCATGGAGTTCCACTCTAACAACTGGCGCCGGAAAAGCTCACAATAACATGCCGCCTTATATAGTACAGATTGTCCATGTCAAGTCTTGATGTGGGCTATCTGACATAGGTATGGAGGCATATTATTATGAGGAGAATCGTCCCCCACAGGCTGAATCCCCCCGTTTGAATTATTTACGCAGGCGACACGCTGAAAAGACGATGAATGAATGGCAGCGACAGATGGCCCGTACAAACTTCCTGATGTATTTTCCCAGATAAATAATTGGTGTTGATGTTTAGGCATTTCTGCAGGTGTAAGTTGGTGCTCTTTTTCTCCGCCTTGTGACAGGGCTTCAAAATTAGCACCACAA
>DYBQ01000009.1:17633-55993 GCA_019418545.1 Clostridiales bacterium
AGGGCTTCAAAATTAGCACCACAAACAAGTGGAAACCTATCTGCCAATTTTTTGCAGTTGAACATGCCGTCTGCGGCGCCGTCGCTCATGGTGTCGCCAATGGCAGCATATAGTGCGGCATATACCGTTTTGTCGAGGTCGTCATCAAAATTTACCCATGGGTGACGCTTGGCATTGACTCCACCCTCACCATAAGAAATGCGATATGGCGCAAAGTTCCACTGCCCGGGCTGAGGAAGTTCTGCCAATATCATTTCCCTAAGAAAAACATCTAAGGTTTTCTCGCTCTCTGGGTCATATACCGCCTTGGTGCAGCTGTGCACATAGGCGTCTTGTCCGTCTGATGTTTGGCCCCATATTACGGGTGTTGTTTCTGGCATTTAAGTCGCCTCCTTTTTGCAAGTTAATCTAATCAAGAATACCAATAATGGCCCCGCCACGTTGGTTTGCTCCGCCTGCTCCCATTGGAAAGGAAGCACTAACAACGTCTCCTTTGTTGATTTCCAATGTGCCCATGTCCCTGTTGATATTAGCTGCTCCTCCATCAGGCCCATTGGTAGACAATTTAACTTCCCCGTTAACTGTAACAGAGAATGTAAATGCTTTTTCATTTTGCGCCTGGTATCCAATAGCAGCAAAGAAGTGAACATTACACGATTTTTTGCAAATACCATTTAAAAAATATGGGCTATCATAATTTGTGTATGTATTGACATTCATTGAATTCAATGCACTTGCAAAAATGATTTGTCCGGGTTTAACGGCCCCGAACGCGCCTTCGTTAAAATTTAGAGTGCTGTCCTCCAAATAGCACATTACAACAGCGCCTGCCACCCATGCACCATCACCCAATGTTTCCCCACCTTGTGTTTGAGCAGTTACAGCGGTGCCGTTCACAGAAATAGTATCTCCCTCAGCAAAGTCAGAATCTGCTACAAACTTAATATTATTTCCGGTTCCTGTCAGAGCGTGATTCGTTCCACTCGTAACACATGTGTATGTGTGAATTGCCATTTCCTCAAAATATTCCGCATTGTGCCCTTGCAGTGTGTCTGCGTTGATGGGTGCAGGTGGCTGTGCAGGGGTGCCGTCATCCATTCTATAAAGCATTACATTATCAGGCACACTTCCGCCACCTGCTATCCCAACCACATCTGTCGAGGCCCAATATACTGTGCCGCTTACATTAGGGGCAGAATCCAACACTGCCTTTACGGTTACGGTTGCATCCCCAACGCTTACTTGCCCATTGTCATTTATGAAAGAGGCAAGCTCCGCATTCGCGCTGTTTTCTTCTTCAGATTCCCCTTTTATAAACATTGGTGTAAGCAAGACAGTATTGGCCGTCGCGCTCTTGTTGGTGTTATACGCCTCAAGGGCAACCGTCTGTTCATACCAACTTTCCGACGTTCCTTCGTCCGTTTTTAGCGTCCAATCTTCCTGGGTAAAAGCCGCCTTATAAATACACAGCTTTGCCGTCCCGGCGCCTCCTCCGCCAGCTCCGCCGCCGGCGGCAAAATACAGGGTGCTGTTATTCAACAAGCAAATAATTTTGGCCCCAGCAATAAAAAAATTGCCAGGCAGGGAAGTGCCATTGGGCAATTTGGCCTCAACACTCCTGCCGGCAATTGTAAAGGTGTCTCCGTCTACATAATCTGCATCAGGCACCAGAATAAACTGCTGCGCTTCCACAGAATCTATTTGAAATACAGTGCCGCTCTTACTTGCCTCCACTGTCGGAAGTCCGTTTTCGCTAAGCGCAAAATCTCCCGCAGGCCTTCCGCCAAGCGTATCTGCATTCAACGGTATCGCATCTCCGGGTGTCCCATCTTCCAAATAGCTCACCACGGCTGCTGTGTTGGGTATTGCTTGGATATTTTCAGCAGTAAGAGCGACGTTTCCACTCCCATCGGGTCCAATATTTGCAACACTTTTCACCGTTCCACTGTTTTCGAACTTCTCGTCCACATAAGTTTTGGTGGCAAAAAGTGTTTTCAGCTGAGCGGTCAAATAACGGAGGCCCTCTAAGTTCAAAAATCCCATACCGTTACACCTGCCTAAGTTTATTCTGCTGCCAGTATTTCGTCAATTTCTCCATTGGTAATGGCTTCAATTTTAGTAGCGGTGTCACCAATCAGCTCAACTGCATCGCCAATTTTCCAATACTCATCATAAACGTTCCCATCAGCAACAGACGCTTTCGGCACAAGATATATCACATTTTCCTGTGCTTCCTCCGGCGCCGGCTTCTCCTCTACGATCTGCTTCACAATGTGCCCTGCCGCCGCAATCGCCGCAGCCACCGATTCCTCCGTCGCAATTGTGCCGGGGGAGGGAACAGCATCAAGCTTAGTTTTATCTTCCTTTGCCATCAAACCATCGCTCTCGGCTGTAGCTTTTGTGTAGGTCGTGTCCTGTGCAGGAATACCCAGTGCTGTAATATCTGTTTTCTCGACAGCAGCAGCCTCCGTCACATGCCCCTCTGTATCTACAGTCACCTTGTACAGGCCAGCCGTGTGTGCATCATGCGCGGGGTGCACATAGTTATTTGCCCCTTCCGCAATACCATCCAGCTTCTTTTTATCTGTCGCGCTCAAGAAACCGTCACTTGCTTGGGTAGCAGCACTGTGCGTATGCCCGCTGTCCGCTTTCCCATCCAAAGCTGCCTTTACAGCTTTGTTCTGCACCGGGTTTGCGCTTTCTGCGTCCAGTGCAGCATCCACCACTGTTTTGTTGGCACCTTCCTCAATGCCATCCAACTTATTCAAATCCGTTTGTTCAATTTGGTCCAGCACAGCTTTGTTCGAATGGCTGTGGTTTCCTTCACTTGCCGCATTCACTTTTTCAGCAAGCTCAGGAGCCAAATCAGTTTCAGCCACACTGTCTTTGCTTGCCAAAGCGCCAGTAGGAACTGGAATATCAACTGTGCGGTCTTCGCCTATCTCGGCGGCCACCCCGTTTACCTTCACGCCAACAAGCACGTTCTTTTCTGCATTCGAAGGCGCATGCGCCTGCTGGCTGTGGGTATAAGCCGCATCATAATTCGCTTTCAGTTCATTCGTCAGGTCATTGGTAGAAAGGCCCTTTCCCTCAACCTTATCTACCTTTGTCAGAAGACGTTTGCGCTGTTCTTTGTCGTAATAAAGTAAACCGTTGTTGTCTAAAAATTTGCTCATGCTATCCATCCTTCCTACATCTTCAAAATCGCATCAATTTCCATATTGGTCAGCGGGTGGCCAACCTGCAAAAGTTCAACACGATGCGGGTTGTTGAAATCCTGCAAATGGTCATTCAGCGGCTTTGCGTTTATTCCATAAACCAAATAGTCATTGTTCTCGTCTGACCACAAATAAATCGCACCGGCCCCGTTCCCATTGTCTTTTACAAAATAAACAACTCCAGCTTTTCCAGGGCGTTCCAAATCTTCCAATCGGTCCACGGGAACAACCAAACCATTCGCTGATTGCAAATGAGAATATTCCTTTATCCTTCCGACTAAGCGATTTCCATTTCTCATGGAATCGTTCAAAATCGTATAAGCATTTCGCAAGGTGGGTTTTGCATGTTCACCTACGCACAGTTCTATTTCTTCGCCATCAATCACGGTATTTACATCATTGTTGGCAAAGACAATTTGAACAAAATATAAATATTTTCCTGGCTCCAACCCAATGGTGTCATGTGGCGTAAGGCGAATCACCATATCAGTAAACACTTTTGCCAGAATGGGTTTCTCATCATCTGCGGCGCGTTTCATATAAAAGATGACGCTGTCTCCATCCTGCATATGGTATTCTTCAGGAGGTGTTAACGGGTTCCCGTCGCTATCATTTAAAACGCTTACTTCCAAATACGCGCTGTCACCAACTGTCATCTTCAATCGGTTCCCAAATTTTTCAAGCAAATCATCACCCCCTCGTTTCGTATCCACGCTTTTGCATCCCAGCTCTCAGCGCATCTAGCACCAATCCAGTATTATCCAATTCATTTGCCGCATCACTATAAAACGGTCTGGGTGTCTCCCAAATATATTTTTTTGAATTAAAAATATTGGGCACACTGCCATCATTGATCCACTGGGCAAACTGCCCGTTCGGCCCCCGGTAAGCCACTGGAGGGGATGAAAGCGAATCATTTGGCCTCGCCATAGAATATATCCGAAGGTTCACACCATCTGCATCCTCAAAAACTTCACGAGCAAATTCGGCATTCATTAGTTCGCCCCTGCGTTCATACACGGAAGGGGAATATACGCCATACACATCTTCTTTGATTTTCTCTTTTGCAACCTTTTCTACGACTTGCGATACCTCTCCCTTTAGTGTGCTCGTAAGCGATTTTTTAACGGCACGCTCTAATGCAGCAAGCGACGCATAATATCTCGGCACACTATCACCGCCCAATACTATTCGCATTAAAAGAAGGGGAGGGCGGCTTTATCCCGTTTTCATCGAAATAATCCCCCAGCCTGTCAGAAGCATCAGTGTCATCATATACCTTAACCATATCAACAGACTCCCATCCCATAATGTCTTTCACCACGGCGTCCGGAATTTTCAAAGACACCATGCGAGACACAAAAAAATGACGAAAAGAGTGCGCATACACGTCCACTCCTAATATTCTGCTGCATATTCCCATCCAACTGGTAAAAGTGGGCGACGTTGCACGCACCCACTCGTTTCCATGACGCACTACAAGCAACCATTCACTATCTATCCCCAGCTGCCGGCGTTTCATCATCCACCTGTCAAAATAAGGCTGAAAATCTGGCTTTACCGTGTAACAATATATGTATTTCCCAAGCCCTCGCCCTTTTGTTCTAATAGGCTCAGGGGTTTTATACAGCGAGCCAAACACCACATATTCATCCTTAAAATAACTTACCTTGTACCGCATCAGCTCACTCTTGCGCCTCCCACTGAAAGCAGCAAGAGCAACCCCACAGGCTATGTCTTCGCGCCCGCGCTCAGTCAACTCCTCCAAAAGATAATGAAGCTGTTCTTCTGTAAGAACGGTTTTCTTTCTTACTGGCATATTCACCGGATCCTCTATTTTTCTTACAACCGGGCGGTAGCCACTATATTCTTCATCCATAATATTTTCAATATAGTTGCTCAACGAACTTAAAGCAGACTTCATTCTCTTCACACGCGCAGGACTATTCTGGTTTTCAAGAATCATCCAACTTTGAAACGCAATAATATCTCGCTTTTTTATGTCAATAAAAGCCTTGTCTCCGCAGTGCTGTAAGCACCATACAAAGAAAATATTAAGGTCAGAATTATAGTTATAAATCGTTCCTTCACTTCGTTGAATAGAGGCCAAATAATTTAAAAAGTCGTGTTTTAATTTAAGGTTTTCAGGGTTACACTGTGCAACCAGCTCAGGTGTCGTTGTCCTGTTCACCTTAGTCTTTCTTCCCACCGTGTTCACCCCTCACTATAAACGGAAACATTACCCGCACAATCTACTTACATAAGCGAGAATTCTTTCATTTCATTTTTTATCATTTAAAATATCATCTACAGAAAGCTGAATCGTGCGTTGCCCATTGCGTTTTGTTTTCTTTTGTGCTTTTCCACGTAGCGTTGCATTCTTTGCAGGCTTTTCTGCCAACTTCAATACCGCATCTTCTTTTCCCGTGTCAGACAACCTATCAAGCAACAGCCCTATCTTCTCCACGCCACCGTCCGATAAAAAAGTGTTGCTTTTTTCTAAAGTGCGCTCCAACATTTCCACCAAGTCTCCCAGCGGGTTAGGCAGCGCACCACTCAAAAGCGCAATTTCGTTTTCACGCTTACGCATCTCCAGCGTTTCCATCACTGCAACACGCACGCCCTCCAAGGCAGTGTTGCTTGTAGCGCTTAATGTGGCTATATAAAATCCATCTAGCACAAACGCCAGCTTTTCCAAGTCTTCCTGATTTTGGGGAAGTGCAAGGTCCGTAAAAAATCGAAGCACAGCAATTCTCCATGCAAAGTCAAACACGCTCGGCTCATAAACCCCATTCACCATGCAGGTCTCTACCACAAAATCTGTCATGGCCTTCATCTCGCTCAGCGTCAGCACTTTTTTTACGCGAAAGGTTACTCCATAAGCCTTTTTCTCACAGGTCTCGGCCCCATCCTGAAGGCTCAAAAGCTCTGTTAAATCAATTCTTTTTTCTGCGCTCATTTGCTTTCTCCTTTTTCTTTTTTTCGCGGCGCAGTTTGCGCGCCTTTTTGACGGTCTCATACTCCACCCATCCACCGTCTATCTTGCTATATGTAACCCATCGGTAATCAAGGTCCGGGTATTTGAAAAACATCATTTTCCGTTTCAATTTTGCAACGCTGTCAGGCAACCCTTTCACGTCGATTATGTATCGATGCCCGTCAGACATTTCAAGGTAAAAGTCAGCAACATATTCAATGGGTCTTATACTTTGTCCACCATGCTGAAATTTTGGTTGCAGCTCAAAGGGCTTTTGCAGTTCATAATAAACAATTTGGCCGCTTCCCATATTGGGCAAAACTACCTCTTTAAAAAAGCGCATTTCCATTTCTGAATCAAAATTTATTCCTTCAAAAGTACGCTTTGAAATGTCTTTTGAAACGTTGTACTTTGTCCTGCCTTTTCTAATAACGGTTCCACCTCTTTTTTAATAAAAGGTCAATTTTATTTATCAAACGTGAAAAAGTGGGGCAGGCAATAGCCCGCCCCACCCATACTTCACTTTAATTCTCGCTGAAGCTTTAATGGCTTCCTCGATTCAAAAATTTTCCGCTGATACTCCTGGTAACATTCCGGGCTGCAACACACAGCCTTCCAAGCATTCCCAGCAGAAAGCGAAGCATTGCAAGCATAATACAGCTTGCGGCACGTTTTACACACGTGGTTTGGCTTTTTCTCGCTCGCCATTTAAACACCTCGCTTCCAATCAATCAGGGGGCGTTAATTTACTTCCGGTTCACTCGCGCTTTCCCGGCTCGACCCTTACCCACAACGCCCATTTGGGCAGGGTCACTCATTCCCCCTCGTCAGTTACATCCTCTTCAGAATAAGTAAACAGTTTCCACAGGGTTTTGCTTGCGCCACGGCAACCGCTCTGCAGCGCCTCAATCTCAAAGTTCTGCACAGCAGCCTGGTCGCCAAATGTCATTTCCAGGTTGCCAGATACTTTGCCAGAGGGCAAATACATCAGCAGAGGCACGTCCTTTTTGGTGCAAATATCTGTAAACCAGCAGTCGCACCATGCCTTACACGTCATCGAAAATTTGTCGGCATCGTTGACAATTTCCTTGTACTCCGAGAACTTCGGGGAATATTCCACCACAATCACGTCGCCCTTCGCAAACACACCGGTCGGCAACGTAATAGTCTTGGTGTCCGGCGCATAAGAAAATTCAGATTCGGAGGCCGACGCGCCCTGTGCATATTTCTTATCAATAGAGCCGGTAGAGTCAAGAGAATAAATAAATTTAATCTCGCTGCCGGCCGTGCCCTGCGCCTTATGCTTCAGCACCACGGTAGAGCCATCCTGTGTAGTAGCCTCTTCATGCAACACAATCTCCATACCATCTTTCACGGTAATCTCATCCGAGCCCACAGACATGGAAAGATAACCACTTTCAATGGCACCGTTTTCGCCCGCAAGAGTAGAGGTCTTATTGTTGTCAAAGGCGGCAAGGTGCGCGCCATCCGCGCCGTCCGCATACACCGTTTCCTGCCCGTTGGTCAGGGTGGCGTTCTTAATGTCAGAAAGCACCACCTTCAGTTCATCCGTCGCCGGGTCAAACAGACGGATACGGTTCACTTTTTTCAGTGCATAACGCATATGTCTCTCCTGTTCCCAAGCAATAAAAAAAGGCCGCTATACGGCCCAATCCATGCTTGTGTTATTTATTGATTCGCTCTTCACTGTTCCTGCATACAGCCCACCCAGCAAGTGGTCTGCATGGAATTTCTTATATGTCAATTTATAAGCTGAAACTATCTGATAGATAGCAGCGTTCATAAAGTTAAAAGGGGAAACCCCACCGTTCCCACCATGTACTACAGTAGCCACCATGTTGCCAATCGTATCCATTTTTGAATCATCTAGCCAGCCGCGTTTTCGTTTCCTTTGCTCACGTTTTATCTCATCTCGCATTTGTGCTATCAAAACAGCCTTGGCATTTTTATCAGCCGGGTTTATTCGCCCGGCGTGGCTCAGCCCGTTAATCAACTGAATAAAGGCTGTCATGGTGTTAAAGGCACTTCTTCCTATCTCATACCCATCCACATCTGGGTCCACCAGCTTTCGCTCATCCCCAATTTGCCTCAGTGCAAATGCATGCTCTCCAAGAAAAAAGCATAATGCACGTGCCACCTCGTAAAGTGGATGATATCCCGCTGCATCATATTTTTCCTTTTCGCTTCGGTACTGTTTATCCAACATGTCCCAACGCAGGCAAAACACATCAAAACTATCTACGTCTTCGTAATCAATGTCAAATTCATCATGCAGCAAAACCATATTCTGATAGGGGTCGCACAAAACCATGCTTACATAACGCCAATATACATCTTCGCTATTTTGCTGGTTCATCAAGATGTCCGAAATCTTGGGGTGCTTTACAGTTACAAGAGGGGATAGCCGCAAATCAAGGCCGCTTTCCAAAAAAAGCCGGTCAAATTTTATACCGTCTATTTTCAATCAGCACACCTCTTTATTGAAGTCTTCCGCCACAAAACGCACTGTTCTACATCGATGCTTCTGTGTAACATGCCCAGGCACACTCGAAACAAGCTCCAACGGCTTAAACGTATAGTCATCGCTTCCGTTGAAAATTTCTTCAATCAAAGAGGCAATGTAATCGATTCGCGTCGCGCCATAATCGGTTCGCATTACATCCTGATGACATATAACGACAAATTCAAAAATTAAGTCCTTGAAAAAGTAGTTCTTTGTTGACACCTTGGGCACATAAAGCTCATAGCATATATAGCATCCAACCTCTTGAGGTATCTGTGGGATATAATCATAGGGAAAAATATAGTGATACATCAGGTCATCTATTTCATCTGCTTTTTCCTTTGGTGTCACTTCGCTAATTGCTTTTACAATTTTTTCATTTCCCAATAAGGCAGCGGCAATTTTGTTTTTATACTCACTTATCTCTTTTCCATATGCCAAAACGCCACCCCCTTACACCAGCGGCACAATTTCAACCAGCAGGGAAGAGGACGCATCACCATCTGTGTCACCGGCCGTTATTTCAAGCATGGCGCCTATTACATCCGGGACATTCTGCGCCAATATCGTCAGGCTGTTGCCATCTTCACGGGCAGAGATATACATCTCCATTTCCGGTGCAACACTTACGTCCCATCGGGCTGTTTTCCCTAAAATTTCTTTTCCCGTTTCTGCATCTCGGAACCTTGCAACAAACTCTTTAAAGGGGCCGCCAGCCTTTACTTCTGGGTCCCCCTTATAGGAAATATCAACCTCAACATTGGAATCTGCTCCTGGCGTTTCCTCTTCGATTTCAGAAACATAATTGCAGATACCCAGCTCCTTATTGTCAGTTTTCGGGTTGTAATCATCCTGTTTTACGTTGATTGAAAGAAATCCTTTGATATCACCGTCATAGTCATATCTTTCTGTCATGCTGTCTATTGCCACGGTACGATACGTGCGCGGCATGCCGCCAATCGTCTCCAACATGAATCGTTTATCCAGGTCTATCAAGGCACTCTCTGTATCATATGGCATTTTAATTTTGAACTGCCTCTGAGATTCAGTCAGTGTGGCAGAGGTGTCCAAACTGTTAGAATAGGGGTTGTCTACCACACACCAGCGCTCATGAATTTCCCCTGTTTCCGGGTTTTGCCACTTTATTGTGCGGTTACACTGCTCAATGGTTCCGCGCACAGTAATGTCACTCTCCGCATCTCGCTGTGTAATTAACCAGTGTGATTTGTTCCACAGCACAATAGAGCCAATCGAAAAATCCTCACCCGGCATAGCCTCTATCGTTTTCGTTGTTATAGTTTGAGTAGAAACTACAATCAGGTTGCGCCTTACCCCATCTATCTCTACTGCTTTAAAGGCTGGGCTCCCTGGCCCGAACTGCTGTGTCATATGCTGTGCATGAAATATTGTGCGTTCCCGTTTATCTTTTCCAAGCCGCTCCAGCCGTTTTCTGTAATCTGCTATTGACATACCGGCCTCCTATCACAAGTGCAGGGAAGTCAGGTCGCCATGGTCAAAGGAGTATTCTCGCATCCTTTGTATAAAGTGCTTTTCCGCTTCACTTAGCGCCTCTCGTGTTTGGGCCAGCAAATTGGCTGAACTATACATGGTGAAGTCCTTGGTGTTCAAAATGTTTTCCAGGTTGTCTGCATTGTTGCGGTATGGCTTCAGCCATTCCACAACCATCCCATCCGATACAATATCAATCACTTCATCGTCAATGTCGGCCAAAAACACTCTTTCGCTATCATCAAACTGCGTAAGGTCGGCCTTGCATATTTTCCTGAACTTCAGGCACGCCGCCTTCATGTATTTCACAGCAAGTGTAAATAGCTCGTCATCGGTATATTGCAGAAACTTATATTCCGTCACCTTTTCCATAAAGGCATCAATAAAGCGGGCATAGGGCGTCATGCCGTTACACCCCCTTTACTTATCCAGCAGCGCATACCCGGTCGCTTTTTCAACCGCACGTATCACGCGCATGTCATACAGCTCACCGGCCTGTATCATATCGTAAGCGCGCATTACAATGCTGTCTTTCGCGCTCTGTGCCATTTTTGCCACAGAACCTTCTATTTTTTCAGGGCTCCACTGGAATACTTCATCAATACTATCCAGCTCCACAATGTCGCCGTAATACTGGCGCACCTGCAGCCAGTCCAAAGCGTCCTGCGCGTTGTCTCCCGCAAGGACAATCCAGTTCTCGGTAAAGAATTTCCGCTGCCCGTTGCGCATGTTCTGCAGCTCGGCAATCGTCATCAAATTGATGTCGCCGTAATTGCTCCATTCGCATTCATAGCCCGTCACCTTCGATTTATAATACAAAAGGCCGTAAAAGTTGCTTTTCACTTCCACAAGGGCATCCGGCGGCATCCGCTTCAGCACAGGCTTTTTCGCCTTAATGGCCTCCTCGGTCTGTGCAACCGGCGCCGCGCTTTTTTGCTTTGTAGCCAAATCCATTTCTCCCATCAAAATAAATTAAGGGCGGCGCCAGCCGCCCTTTGGTGCCGTGTTTTATCAGCCCGTAATGGTGTAAATACCCATCTTGGCGCCCATCAGAATGCCGCAGCCGGTATTCTCCAGATACACATACTCCTGCGACATGTCTGCATTTTCAGTCATATCCTTGGTGCCAATATAGCTCTCGCCGGCAGTCACAAACTTAATGAACTTGTCGTCAGCGGCCACCACATACAGTTTGTCATCCGGCAGAATAAATTCATTGGTGCCGGCCTTGTGGCGGTTCATCACACTCACCATTTCCACGCCGGCAACCTTGCCGTAATGGCCAACGTTGTAATAATCATTCTTGGCCTGGTCAGCCACCACCGCGGTCGTAACCTTGCGCAGCGCGGGCTTCGTGCCAATAATCTTGGCAGTCATGCCGGTTGCAGCCTCCACATGCGCCACAAGCTCCAGCAGTTTTTCCTCATCATAGGTGCCAGACACCACATAAGTGGAATCAAGGCCTGGGGTAGAGGCGTTCAGGCCGCTGAAGGCCGTATACATCATCTCATAGCGCTTTTGCTGCACAGCCGTCATCAGTTTCTGCACAAAGGTGTTCCAATCCGTGCGGCCGGCAAGCAGGCGGGAGGCCTCTTCATAAATGCGCACGCCCTTCACCGAAGTCGGCACCGTCACTTCCGTCTTTTCACCAATGCGCTGGCGGCGCGGGGTCTGAATACCGTTCGCCATCTCAGACACAATAAAGGTGCTGTTGTCGTCCGCAACAAACACATTCTCGTCGCCCTCGGCAACGTTTACATACTGCACAAAGTTCATAAAGAACTCGTCGCCCTCAAAGCCCTCTTTCAAAATAGGCTCCACTGCCTCTTCAATCAGGGCAAACAGCTGTTTGCCGTGGTCACGCAGCGAACGCGCAGTCATTTTCGTGCTGCCGCCGTTCGCCTCAATCAGGGCCTTGCGCAGCTGCTCCTGCGCGTCTTTGCCATTCGTAAAATCCTTGGAAACCGTGCCATGATACACATCATAGGCAAGGTTCGCAAAAGCCTTCACATCTGCCATTGCTTTTCTCTCCTTTACAAAAAAGCGCCGCCACAATCGGGCAGCGCATGTGTGTGTTCCTTTTTATGCTTCAGCCATAATGCCGGCCGTTTTCAGGGCGGCAAGCAAAGCGTTAAAATTCTCCTGTGTCGGCGCTTCAGCCAAATCCGGAATATTGGCAATCTGTTTTACAACGCCGGCGGTTTCGGTTGTGGCAGGCGACGGGCTCTCACCATCTTGTCCATCGGCCCCATCGGCGCCTTTGGGTATTTTGAAATGGAAAGTAAACACCTTGGCCGTGTTGTCGCCAGATGCTTCTACCGTCACTTCCGGCTGCGCCGAATTTTCCACAGCCTCTGCAGTGGCGGTGGGTGTGCCAAACCCTGCGGCAGCCCCAGGGGTGCCGGCAGGGCCCTGCTCGCCGGCAGGGCCAACCTGTTCATTTTTTACACCCTGCTCCAGCTTATTCAGCTTTTCAGCGGTAATCAAATCGTTATCTTGCCACACGGTTGCTTCATATGCCATAGCTAACATCCTCCTCACAAATTGGGCATTCGTATGCTCAGTTTATTTCAACTTTTGCACGCCCAACTCGACCCTTGCCAACAATGCCCCTTTTGGCAGGGTCAATTATTCCCCCGCGCTGGCCACCTTTGGGGCCACTTCAATCACCGCATACGTAATCGTGCCAACCTTCTCGGTCTGAATCACTTTACCAATCACGGTCGAACCGCTCGTCGCCGAGGCAACATCTTTCAGCTTGGTAGAAGCCTGAAGCTCCACCACATGGCCCACAGTAACAGTGCCGTCAATTGCGTCCGTGCTCACCGAGAAAATGTCACCGGCGTGGAATTTGTAACCACGCGCATTCGCGCCGGCCTCATTGTAAAAATCGCTCAAATTGCGCAGGTTCTCATCTGCCATCACTTCCGGAGTGGCAATCAGCACCACCTCGTCAACCGGCGTATTCGCCGCAGGCTTCACGCCTTTCCACAGCTCACGCTCGCCCGTCATCAGACCCTCCAGCTTTACAACACTGCCATTGTCAATAGCAGCATCAGCGGAACCATCGTTAAAACGCACACTGCGAAGCAGCGTGCCGTCAGTCGTACCAGACATATTATCCAGTCGAACCACAAAATGCTTTGCCATAATTTTTCCTCCTCAAAAATCCATCAGTCGTCAAACAAAGTGCCATACGGGTTGGGGGGCACCGGCACGCTGCCGGGAATCATCACCCTGTCCGGCATCTTCCGCTCACGTGCAGAAAAATTGGCCTTCTTCTTTCCAACCATTGCAAAACACTTTGTTTCAATATCTTCTACTGCAAAATCTTTTGCCGTCTCCTTCAGCTGGGTAAA
Organism: Clostridiales bacterium; assembly: GCA_019418545.1. Classification (GTDB taxonomy): domain Bacteria; phylum Bacillota; class Clostridia; order Oscillospirales; family Acutalibacteraceae; genus Heritagella_A. The sequence continues at coordinate 31,221 of DYBQ01000009.1, forward strand.
CTCAGCTTCCCCGGCAAGCTCTTTTTCAAACTTGCTGAAAATCTCTTCTTTTGCCGCAGCATCTGCTGCTTCCTGCCGCGCGTTGTTTTCATTCACAAGGCCGGTATAATCGGTTTTAAGCTTCTCATATTTCGTCTTCAGCTCATTAAAACTTGTCTCAAACCCTGCCTTCTCTGCAGAAAACTCGCTTTCTGCCCGTTGTTTTGCCAGCTCTTTTATCTGGGCAAACAGCGGGGCCAGGCTCTGCTCAAATGCGCCTTCCTCAAAGTCCTCTATCACAAATTTCTTTCGGGTTTTGCTGCCAAAATCAATGGCAACGCCGTCCCCGTTCGTGATATAGGCAAAGCCATACAGCTTCCAATCCTCACGGTCCCAGGCATACACTTCATTCTTTTCTGCATCAAAGTCGCAGTAAGAATAACGCGGGCACACGCCCCAATACTCGTCCTCATATTTTACCTTTTCCAAGGCCTCAACCAGCTCATTTACAAAATTGCTGTTCAGCGCAAAGTTGTTCTGTGCAGGTGCGCTGCCGTCCGGCTGTTTTGCAGCCTGTCCTTCGGCAGAAAAATTGCCGGCCGCAGGCGCGCCGCCATCGGGCGTCTGTGCTGCGTTTTGTTTCAAATTGTTCAAGTCTTGCTTTCCTCCTTCGCTTTTTTCCTCAAAGCGGGGGTTGTCATTCTCCCGCATATTTATCACAGAGCAATACTCCTCCAATTTGCTTTTAATCTCCTGCGCAATACTATCCGCAGAAAACACCGCTGTGGCCGTGCTGTTTATCATGGCCGGTTGAATACGCGGGTCACTCGTCGAAAGAATACAGCATCCGTTAAACAAAAATTTTGTGAAGGTAAAGGTTCCGTCATCATTTTCTTCACCCTCAAAATTCTCCTCCAGTTCCATGCTCTGGCCTTTTACAATGTCGCGCTCAAAAATCTCCACGGCACGGTCAAATTTTGTCCACAGCAAAGCGTCTACCCGTAAAAACTTCCTAATCTTCCCGTCAGAGCATATTTTGGTAATCCATCTCGGGTTGCAGCTCTCCGGTATCACGCCGTAAGCATTTCCGGCATACATATACCGGTATCCGTCAGATGTCTTCGCCAGCCGGTATTCGTGCTTGGTAAAATCATCCGTGTCCCCATCGCTATCCACCAGAATATACCCAAGAATCGGCGTGTTCCGAATAGAAGGCAGGGCATCGTTCACCACATCCTCTTGAAAAATCGACCCGTTGGCGTTTAGCCCTGTGTGCAGCACATCAATCACAATTTTCAAAAACCTTGTGTCTTCGCTTTGCACTTCATCTACAACAGTAAAGGATACCGGCAGCTCAGAATATTTGCTTTTCATTTCACATCACCGCCTTTACCTGTTGTCATTCTGTCCTGTTTCTTCTGTCTGCTCTCCCGTGTCATCAAGGCCAAGCCCCTGCGATGCGTTTGTTGGCCTGCCGGGTTCGCTATCGGCCGCCATGGTGCTCGAACTCTTCAATGGGGTAAATTTATTTTTCAGCCCCAGCACGCTGTCTTCCAGATAATTCACACTTTCTATTTCTTCCGGGCGCAGTCCAATTGCCGCGCAATACATCATCACAGTCGGCATCCCATACTGTGCGGCATTCAAATACTGCTTTGCAAGCTCCTCCCGGTTATATGGGCTGATATCCAAAATAGAAAGCCTGAACATTTTCCCAACGCTCTGCGATTGAAAAATCCGATTCACCGCCGCCTCAATGCTTTGCACAAGCGAATAGGTAATCGCTTGGTCAGATTTTATCGAAAGCAACAGGGCAGAGCTCGACGCCTTTGTGTTGTTAAACAGCAAACTTGAAACCCCGGCCGCAGACCATAAATGGTTCTCCGATTCGCTTATTTTATCTGTGTCGGTTGTCCCTCCGCTATGGTCAAAGCTTATTTTGTCAATCTCCATGGGGGATAGCACAGACCCAACCGCTTCCGGCATCACCTGGTCCAGGTTCTGCCAAAACTCCACGGCCTTGTCATAATCCATGTTCCAGCGGCCTTCGTTGTCCATGCCCAGCTTCATCACCAGCAGGGCATAGTTTTCAAGCTCCGTCTTCGTCAGCTTCAAATCCTCATAATCTGAAATGTCATACAAGTTGCGCAGCACGCCTGCAAAGGGCGGCATGGCATAATTCAAAATGTCCCTGTTGCATTTAATCGCAAAAGAATTTGGCGGGTCCAGTTCCTGATACTTCATCGCTCTGTTTTGCTGGTACACCGAATATTTCTGCGTAAATTCTTCCGGGTAATAACTCAACAGCTTGTTGTCCGAATCAAAGTAGGAAAAATCAAACGTTACGTTAAACACGTTATTTGACATGGACGATATACTGCAATAATCCGACGGCAATTGCTGAAAGGTAATTTTGTCTCCAGAATCACGTGCAGTGCAGTAAAATGCATCTTCCCGCATACACACGGTCAAAATATTCCGCCCCTGTGTGCGTATGTCAAATTTGTTGATATATTCCGTGGCCCTAATAAACCTCTTGTGGTAATCAGATTTTGCCGCAGTTACATCCAGGTTGTATGGCAACACCATATACGCAAAATCATTCAGCCCGGCAAAATACTGTATCAGGCGTCTCAAATGCGAGCTTGCCCCATACATGTAGATCATCGCGTTGCGCAGTCTCTTTTCATTTTTCTGCGGGTCTTTCAGCGCGTCTACTATCTCGTCCTTCGTGTATTTATAGAAGGTCTGAGATTTCGGGTTACTGTTCAAATCCCGCCATATCAATTTTTCCAGTGCCCTAAAGTTCATGCGCCACAGCTTCGTCCCATCAAAGGTAAAGCTCTTGCTTATTTCAGCGGCCGTTGGTTTTACCTGCTCTGTTTTCGGTTTGGGTGGGCGCCCACGCCGCTTTTGTGGCGCCTTTTCTGTTTCACTCATTTTTCTCACCACCCTTCGCTATTTAATTTTGGGCTTTCTGAAACAAAAAGAGGCGGCAAAATCCACCTCATGTTTTGGCCTGTTCAGTTTAAGCTCCAGCTGGTTTGCTATCCAGTAATTGTAGCTCAGGCTGGAATACCGGTCTTTCCGAAACCCAACCTTCTCATATACGCGCACCGTGTTATTCTTTGCTTCATACTGTAAATTGATCAGCTCATTGATAAGCAAAGAGGTGTTGATATACGGCATTTTAAACCGCATTTTTTCTCCAATATCCAATGCGTTATACCCATGCAGCCCGCTCAGTATGGCATCGCATTCATACTCGGAAATAAGCAAACGGATTTTTCCCTGCCGGAAGCCTTCGCGCAAAGAAAGCGCGCAGTCAGAGTTGAACTGCGCATTGCCTTTAATACTCCAAATCACTTTCGGCGCGTTTGGGTCCGCGCATCTTTCCGCCATCTCCGCATTGTTGCAGCAGGACAGCGGGGGGTACGTCACCCCATTTTCCGCGTCGTAAATTTCACGCACCATCGCATCATATACACCAAAACCAACGCCAGACGTGTCCAGCCCAATATAATCACACTCAAAATCTTCAAAATACCGCCGCAGTGTCAGGGCCTGTTCACTGGTAATGCCGCCCTCGGTGTTTTCGGTATACATAACGTTAGAGATATACCGGTTTCCTGCGGCAGGAATAAGCTGGTTCACAAAAATGGATGTGGCGTCGTTTTCATGTTTCCTGCTTCCCATCAAAGCAATATCGGCCGTTATCACGCGCAATTCTCCCTTTTGCTTTGCCGGCAGGCGGGCACGTTTATCTTTCAGCAGATTGCTTACCACAGCAGGGTAGAATGGATAAATAATTTTCCGGTTGGCAGCAATATCTTCATAGCTGAACAAAGAGCCTTCGTTGTCTCCGTAAAACAGGCATTCCATCTCCATACTCCAGTTCAGCTCATTAAAGTCAGTTTCCGACATCTCATCCGCTACCGCTTCTGCACTTAACAGGTTTTCCCTAATCGACATCTGATAGGGAAGCCCACAGCAGAAATATCTCTTGGAGTCATCCACAAGGTTAATACAGTACGCTTTCAACTTCTCATAAGACCAATGGCTCTTAAACCATGCCGAGCTCAGATAGAACTCCTTGTTTCGTTCTGCCAAATGTGCATATTCCGGCTTGTCCAAATACTTTGGGTGGCGCGGCGCAGTCAAAAACTTGCGCAGCACTTTATTCACCACATCAAGGTCTATCATGCGGAATTCGTCACAAATCAGAATGTTTGAACGATTAGAACGCGCCCGGTCATTAGCCGTTACCACCTTGATAATGGAACCGTTACGGAATGTAATGTGTGCGTTTTGCTGGTTCGTGCTTGCTTCTTCTATTTCCATTCGTAAGTTCGCAGAGCCAGGCATCAGAATATTTGTTATTTTTTCAAGCACATTGATGGCCTGCGGCCGAGAGCCAGAGGCAATACATATCTGTGTTCCAGGGTACAAAATACATCTCACACAGCAAAAGACAGCAATTAAAAAACTTTTGCCTTGCCCGCGGCTGGCAATATACATAAAGTGCGTGCTTATATTCATCATAAACAGCAAAATTTTTTGAAAGAGCTTTAAATGCACATTCAAATAATCTTTGCAAAAACGGTGTGGGTTTGCCCTATAAAAGCTACACCACACCGCTATCCCGTTCATGATTCGCTGTGCTTTTTGGTTTGCAACCTCCTGTTGCGATAACTTATGCACTGCCATGGGTCTCACCCTCAAACAGCATAGATATCTCTGGGTCAACCTCATCCTGCTCGTAAGAAGGTTTCTTTACAGTATATTTTGCCATCTCTTCTTCATATATGGCAGAATACCGGTTTTTAATCCCCATCATTTTGCACAGGTGCCCAAGAAAATAAGCACTAACATACCGGCGAATCCCGTCCACATCCTCAAATTCAGGGTCAGGTTCCGGAATGGGTCTTTCATTTTCCCATTTCTGTATCAACGTACCAAACGTGTTTTGGTCAGCAAAAGTATTATCATTCGTCTGTGTGGGCTTTATCGCGGCCGTTCCAAGCAGTTCCTGAAACGCCTTCATTGCCAGTTCTACCTTCCTTGGGTCGCCGCTCTGATTCGCTCGCTGAATGCTCAGCTGCGACATGCAAATAGCCTTAAATATTTCCTCTTGAGCCTTTGTCTTACATTCGTGGCGCGCCGTCCAGTCATCATACTGGTCCTGTAAAAACCGATACTCTTCCTCTGTAAAGCCCAGCCCAAAAAACTTCACCGTCTTTTGCGTTACCTTTTTGCTGTCGCGCACTTCTTCTACCGATTCAATCGTCTCCCGGCTTTCCTCATCCAGTGTAGTATCATAGGTGTTGTCTTTATACTGAATAAGGTTCGCCCGTGAAACATAAGTATGTATCCGGCTTCGCTCCGCACTTATTTTTCTGGATGCGTCCGCAAGGCTCTGGTTATAGTAAATGTCAAATTTCATGCAAATGCGGCGAATCGCCTCATCGTCATCGCCTAGCACCGTACAATAATGCTCATACAGCTTGTCAATGCAGCGCCGGCACACTGGTAAAAAATGTCCATTCCCCGCATAAATAGGGCTCTGTGAGGCAGGGAAGTTCCCGCTTTGTTTTGTATAAATTTTCCCACAGGAACAGCATCGGTATTCCCGTTTTTCATCACTTTCCGGGCGAATCTTGCCCGGCTTGCTGCTTACTCTTGCGATATCTCTTCACCTCTATCTCATAAAAAAAGACATCCGCTGAAGCAGCAAATGTCTTATTTTTGAATTATTATTTCATCGTCCCGGTCAACTGCAAATGTGCATGCCGCCAGAAATTCCTTATACACTTCATGCAAAACGCCAATATGTCTCAAACCAAGGTAATCCATCGGCACCTCTTTTTCCACCACTGTCAGACCGTCCATCTCCGTTTCATACTCCATGCGAATCCGCATCCATTCTTCACCATTATGCATTAACATATTCAAAACCCCTTATTTATTCAATTTGATATCTTGGCATACGATATCTTGTGGCGTGAAAAATTCAGCGTCCTTTCATCTCACGGCTTACACCGTGGGCTTTCCCAGCCGAATATCGTAATAGCAGGTAATGCCATTTTCTCCACACAAAAATGCCATCTGCTCCGGCGCATTGTGCAGCCTGTGGTCTATCGCATACCTGTCAGTCCCAGCGCCTGTGCCGCTCTGCACCACTTTACAGTCATAGCTCGTGCTGAATCCATTGCTGTGTCTGTGCCCAAGCAGAATTGCAGTGGGCTTATGTCCCAAAATCATTGCAAATTTTGTTGCGGCCGTGTCCACGTTTTCCTTTTCACCATGCGCGAAAACATAATCTCGCCCATAGCAGTTAAACACGCCAAATGTTTCATCCAGGTTTTGTGTTTTTACATGTACATTTTCAAACTCCTTCAGTTTGGCTTCCAAAATGTACATCACCAGAACATCAAAGTTCTCTCCGTCTACGGCCTCATCCTTACTCTGGAACACACGGCCATGATTACCGGGCGTGCCGTATACACGCACAGCAGGAAACACCCCCGCCAGCGAAGAAATAAACTGGGAAAGCAAATCGCTCACAAATATTGTCTGACGTATCACATTCTGATTATTCTCCAGCCGGTTGGCTGTGCGCAAAACGCCGTTTATCAAGTCTCCACATAACACAACCACACATTCCTCCGGCGCATGCACTTCATTGATTCGGTACAGCGCACGGAAATAGGCCGACATCCTGGCCTGCAAGATACTTTCATCATATGTGTTCAAGCAGTTTTCTGCTTTCAACCCGGCATGCAGATCAGAAACCATCGCCACCACAGTCTGGCTTTCACGTCTCAAAGTGTCATCCGGCACGAACCGGCAGGGGATAGGGGCAAATTCTTGCGCACACTCTTTCACCATATCTTTCAGGCTTTCTATCCGCGCATGCGTGCGCAAAATGCGGCTTACCTCATTACGTTCATCCCTAAATTTCACACGCTCGCGTTCCAATGCACGGCGCTCTTCCTTTATTTCCTCCAGCATTTCCTCGCCATCGGCACATTGTTTCTGATAAGCGGGCAACATTTTTTGAAAGGTATTCCAGTCCTTGCGCACCTTGCATTCCGTATAATTGGTGCCCCAGGCCTCATTTATCACGTCCACCACATCGTTCCATGTTTCCAGCTCGCCCGTGCGAGCATTCATCTGGCAAATGCGGTATTCATATTCCTCAAATGTCTCGCCTTCAAGGCGTTTGTATTTGTCCAGCATTGGCGTCACCTCTTAAAACTCGTCCTTGTAACCAATGCTTATCTTCACATCTTTTCCGTCAAATTCTTTGGCCAGTTCAAACAGGCCCACCGGTTCATCACGGTCTTCCACTTCTATCAAAATGTCATGCTCCGCATCAAGGCGGCTCATATCCAAAATACCCGTCACATCCAGCGTAAATTTTTTGTTAATCTTACTTGCCATACTTCCTCCTGTTATACAGCGCGCTTCGCGCGAAATTCTTCCAGTTTGTTCATCACAACACTTACTTCCGTACACCAGTAATGGTTCTTCGTGCGGCGCACCATCTTTTCAATGTGCCGTTCACCTGTGTACATGTCATACACTTTTCGTGGAGGGTATAGCTTCTGCAAATAGGCAGCCTCCTGCTTTGTCACACAAATCAATCAGTTTCAATCCTTTTTTCTTTGAATTTTTCTAAGCACAAGAATGCTTTGAAATCCGGCGCAAGAGCTTCACAGGTGCTCTCTTACCTATACCAAAATTTTTCAAGTCAAAAAAATGGCTTAACCGTGCGGTTTTTCGGCATTTCAAAACTTGAAATTCTTAAAAAAATCGCAAAAATTGCAAAAAAATGGGCCAAAACCATACTGGCCTTGGCCCATTCTTCAATACCATTTCAAATACTTTTTTCCGAAAATCTCTACGTCAAATTCATCATTCCGCGCAGGCCGCAGCACCGGCACCGGGTGCGAACTTTTTCGAATTGTTTTATAAAACGACATATGAGAAGTCGCAAACAATATTGAGAACAAATTTCTCCGCAAATCTTTACATACATCTTCTTCAATCATATGCACCAGGTAATACATTGTGCTGTAATTAAACCTTATTCCGGAAATTGCAGACACACAAGATGTAAACTCCATGTCTATCTTTCGGCTCACCACATCATATGCGCCGTTCTTTTCCGAAGCATTTTTTACATCACAAGAATACCTCAAATCTGTTGCGTTGCGATATTCGCTCCAAGCCTTTCGAATATTAGCCTTCATTTTCCGTATCAGTTCTATTGTTCTATTTACTTGATAATATCGCACATGTGATACATGATACGGCCCCTTGTCAAGAATTTCACACAAGGGCAGGCATTGAACCGCTCGGCTCGTCGGAACCTTTATAGCTTTATTCAGTATCGTTTGCAGATAATCCATAGAGGTGTTATGCCGCAAGTAATATTTTTTCTTTGGGTCGTAATATCCCTTCTGCTTTGTGATGTGTGCAAAGAAATACGGTTTCACAAGCCGGCCATTTTTGTCTCTCCGGTTATACTTGTTCTTTAAAATTCGCAGCTCCTCCGAGTTCCTGATAGAAAATTCTTTCTTGGCCTTGTCACTTTGTGTTTACCGATGTACGCTACAACATCGATGGGGACAAATCCCCCTCGCGCTTTCACGCGAGAACAGACTATATCTTCACCCTATAACAGGGTGTGCACTGCTTCGGCTGCCAATCACTTGCAGCCTACTCCTTTTCAGGATAGTCGTTGAACTTTACTCTTTTCGAGTCTTAGATGCTGATTGCCTATTCTGAGATGTTGAGGGTGGGGAAAACTGTTTATGGAGAACAGATTCTTGACTCTGGCGCGCCAAAACAGCATCTTCTAATGAATCAAATACACCAAGATAATGTTTGACCCCATTGTTGCTGATTTGAGCTGCCCACTTTCCAACGGAACTTGCCCAATATACTCCGGCCGTACCGCTTTTGTTGCTTGATAAAAGTCCTCTATTGATGCAGTTCTGGCTTCGTGTAGCTATGCGAAGATTTGTGCGTCTGTTATCAATAGTATTTCTATTGATATGGTCAACCTCTAAAGTGTTGCATGTGCTAAGCCCCATAATCATGCGGTGCATTTTATACATCTTTCCATCTTTTTTTGTGATGGCATATCCATTCTTATCCACATGCCATACATAAGGGGTTACAATATCCAAGTCTTCTGGCGATATTATAATTTTCTTACCATCAAAACATTCTATTTCAATGTGAGAGGGAAACCGTTCATAGATATTTCCTGTCCACAAATTTGATTTTCGAAAGTCCAGGCTATTCCCATTGCGATGCAAAACTTTTTTTGCCGAGTTCTCTAAAATTAGCTTTGATAGCATTAGTGTTTTCTTACGGACGGTCGTTGAAATCCCTTTTCCATGTTTGCTTCGCCATGTATACCGGCTCACCTTATCATAATCGTCAGAATCTATTAAGAACTTAATACCATCAGTTGTGATTCCTATACAGCATCCATTTTCACAATAAAACTTATTAAATCTTTTATTCCCCATATTACTCCAAAATCTCAAGTTTCCACTTAGGGTTTCCCCATATGGCATCTCTAAGCTTTTTTCTGCTTTCGCTGCCTTCACGTTTAAGCATATTTCATCCCTGCGTTGTGGCGCTTAGAGCTTTAAGGTTTTCCAGCAATTCAATGCATTCGCTTTTATGCACATTTCTGTGCATTGAGACTGTATTTAATCTCAAGGCCACTCATCACATCCAGCTTCGCAACATCGCAGTATATTGAGTACACATCGTCCATGGCCGCACCATTGTTCAGCATATCCCATATCAGCGTGTTCAGCTCCTGTGATAAATTCACAATTTCCCCAATCAGGTTTTCACTCGTCTTAAAATCCAAATCGCTTTTCTGTCTGGCCGTGTAAAACCGCTTTGACTTTTTTGATTCCACGAGATTTGTTGGAACCAGGAACTTCCCATAGTTTCTCTTGGCTACGCGAATCAGTATTTCATTATCTGTCAGCAGCATTGTGTCTGAGTCGTAATCGGCGCCGTTCAATTTCTGCAAAAGGTTTTCTCCAATCGCATTCACAGCTACAATTTCATTCGTCAAATTGAAATACTTGTCCACAAGCGCATTTCTCACGTTCCTTGTCAGCAAAATGTTGCCGGCCGCTATATGCGGGCTGCGCGATCCAAGCAACTGTGCTCCGTCAACAAATCGTTTGGAATGTACCTGCCCAACCCCAATTATACTCTGCCCGTCCCACCGTCCTATGGAATGGTACAACATTTCTATCGGGTTTCCAAGCAAGGTGGAATAATTTCCGTCCACAAGCACATGTCCGTTTTTCATTCCTTTTACAAACGCCTTCACAAGGTCATATCTGAAATCCGCATACAGTTTGGTGTCGCAAAATCGCTCATTCAACCCAAGCAGCTTGTAAACGATGTCGTTCTTGCTTGTCAACGGGGCATTGGAAAAATACCATTCATCATTTCCGGGGTATCCAATGTGATTCCTCAAAACGGCCGGGTCACTGTTCAGCAATTTCACATACTCAATAGAAGGTTTTAAAAATTCCTCCATTTCTTTGTACGTCATCTGCAATGTGTTCAACAGCTGATAATGCGTCTGCACCATCTGTCCATCAAAAAAATGTGTGGGCTTTTCATACTTCACAATTCCAAATGTTGGTTCCAGCTCTGCCAGCCATTTTTCAAACGTTCCAAATTTCAAATACTTAATACTGCTTGGCGTTGTAATCATCCGAATATCGCTTATGCTACGAGCCCGTGTTTTCCCGTTCAGCTGCGCCACATCTACAATACCATGGTCAGCAAAAAACTTCTGAATATTGGTATTGAAACATGCGCTTTTGAAAAAACGGTTTCTCAGCAAAAGCATTCCTTTGCCAGAATATTCAGCGGGGAAGAGACTCTCATCCAAAAGCGACTGCCCATCCCATATCGAATTTGATATTTCAACGCATTCTTTTTCAGAAACCAGCCGATTCCCTTGTCCTATTCGTGTCGCAATCACGTCATCCTGAAATACGCTTTCGTAATCATCCACCAGCAAGATGTTCTCCGGGTAAATGTCCACGGTGTCTATGATGCTGCTTGAAGTCAGGGCAATGTACGCCTCCCACGCAGCCAGGTCTATTTGCTGCCCATCCTTCACCACAATGCCGCACTGTGCCCATCTGTCCATTTTTTTATACAGCTTCTCGTCAATAAACAGGCATTTGCCCACACGGCTGCTCCCGGAAGACCGTTTAAATCTCACATAGTGAATGCCATCACACCAGAATCCATTTTCATAAAGTTCCTGCCGCAACTCAAAGATGCTCATGACATTTCGGATGTTTGTCTTTGCTCTGTATGTATTTCCTTCTGTGTAAAAATATGGGCATATGTCACTCAGCTCAACGGCATTGTGCACGCTTGTACCCACTTGCACGGCAATCAGTTCTCCACCGCGAATATCCACGCCATCTTCAAGGTCAATCTCACTCGGCCGCCACCCGTTTTTTATATACAGCCCATTCCGAATGCGGTTATACTCTTTCAAGGCATACTTGAATGTCACATTGATCACTCTATGACTGTACTCTTTCCCATCCACCTGTGTGGAAAATCTCGAATTTCGATAAACGCTCTCATACACCTCTCGCAGCTTCAGCAGGTCCAGCGAATAATCGAGGGTATTGATAAATCTGCTGAACCGCATATCTCCTCTGGGGGTACGAATATTGTACCCTGTACGCACATCCCCGTGCAAATAGTGCATACTCATATACAAATCCTTTGCATCCAGGGAAGGGATATAAACAGCCCCGCCGCTCATCATACTCACAGGTAATCGCCGCCCTTTCGTCCAGAGTCATCCTGAAACAAAAAGGTGACAATAAGTGCCAACGGTGCACATGCCCCAAGAAAAACCAAAGCGTTTTTCAAAACAGCTTCCAGCCACATCCATGTCATGTCGGCTTCACCTCCAAAAGCTGAAGGCTGTCTTTCAGAGCCGCCACAGCATTCAGCACATCAGCTTCCGTGTTCTGATGTCCAAAGCTGAACCGAATTGTACTCCTCGCTTCTGCTTCACTCAACCCAATCGCCCGCAGTACATGCGAAGTCTCTATCGAGCTAGAGTTGCAGGCGCTACCGGCCGAAGCACACACGCCAAAGGTATCAAGTGTCAAAAGCAACGATTCCGCATCCACTCCAGGAAAACGAACGCTCAATATCCCGCTTTCGTTGAAAGGAACATTCTGCCGCATATCGATCTGTTCATCTTCACACATATCAACAAACAGGCGCTTCATGTGCAGCACATGCTCATTCCGTTCTTCCATGTTTTCTATCGCTTCTGTGATAGCCTGCCCCATACCCACAATGCCTGCTACGTTTTCTGTGCTGGCACGCTTTCCGCTTTCCTGCGCGCCACCGTAGATAAATGGGGGAAGGGGCGTGCCACGTTTCACATACAGCGCGCCTACACCTTTGGGACCATTGAACTTATGGGCAGACATGCTCAGAAAATCCACTCCAAGTTTCTTTACGTCAATGGGGATATGTCCAACCGCCTGCACGGCATCTGTGTGGTGCAGTATCCCGTTTTCTCGGAACCCATCAAATAATTTTCGAATTGGCTGTACCGTCCCCAATTCGTTGTTTAACAGCATTGCTGTGCACAAAGCGGGGTAATATTTGAAACGGACAAAATCTGCCTCTGCATTGGTGAATGGTACGCACACACCATCTATTCCAACGCGGTAATACAAAGCACAGGACGGGTCAAATGCCATTACACTGTTCAATATGGCATGATGTTCAATAAGCGTCGTCAGAATAAATTCTCCGCCTTTAACCCCCGATATCACCCAGTTGTCTGCCTCTGTTCCACTTCCGGTGAAAAATATCTCATCCGGGTCAGCACAAATAGCATCAGCCACTTGTTTCCTTGCTTTTTCAATGGCCACTCTGGCTTCCCGGCCCATCTTATACAGAGAAGACGGGTTCCCATATTGCTCTTCCAGCCATGGGCGCATGGCATTGAACACTCCGCGAGAAAGCGGGGTTGTTGCCGCATTGTCAAGGTACACGGTTTTATTCGCCATCACGAAGCCTCCTTTGCATGGAACGTGCTCCGGCGGCCGCTATTCTGTGATAACTCATTTCATTCCAAACTGCACTAACAGCACTATAGGCGTCTCTCGCTCCCGCCTTAAAGTTTTTACATGTAATGCGGGCTTCCTTATTCAGTTTTCCAATATCGCATGTGTCGCGCCAAACGCAACACCGGCACACATAAATCTTGTAGTAATCTTCAATTCTTCCGCGGCTGCTGTACCACCGCAAAAGTTCCTCTCGATTTTGAGTCATTCGCAAATCTCACTTTCATACATTCATCCTTTCGTTTTTCACTTCGCCTTGTTCCCTTGGTAATCATTTGTGAGGGTAGGGGAAGCCTATTTCATTAAAAGGGTCAAGTACACTGATTTTTTCTTTTTCAAATTGACGTTTTGAAAGCTACAACGCAGGCGGAGTAAAATTACCCTCCTGTGCATCGGCCTCTCAAAACCTCTTCTAATTGTGGCTATTTAGGGTCAACATGGCCCTCGTGCCGTTCTCGGGTTTGCCGCCCGCAGAGCAGCCAGATGCGCTTCGCTAAGTACACGTTTACTGATACTTGGATTGCGAATGCTTATGGCACGTTCCGGAGCACTGAATCTCGCTCCTATTACGGGGCCGTCCGGTGTGCCATAATGGCATTCATCTTCCAAGTGCCAGCCCTGCTTGCGCAGCTTCGTGATGTGCTTCTGCACAGTCGTGTCCACATACCATTTCTTTTCAATGGCGTCATAGCGCAACAAGGTCTCTTGCTCATTCAGCGTAAGCTTTGTGGTGCATACGGAAATATCGTTCACCTCCATTTCTGTGCAACGGAAAATTAACCGTCTTTTTGGGGCTTCCTGCCCTCGAAAGGGAAGAAGCCCATATTCTATCTAAAACGCGATGCAGGCCCTTCTAGGCCGGTTTGCGCGTGCGCTTTGTACGCGGGGCTACCAAACGCGGCGTCAAATACCTCGCCGGCGCCCGGAATGTGGCGGAGCAGATGCTGCCGTCATCATAGTAGTCAACAGCCACCACTTCCCATCGCAGGCGACGCAGCTCATTGATGTCGCGCAGCAGGGTAGAAAAGGCGGTCACTGTATCCGTCACCGGGTCAACCACATACATCGTCTCGCGTTCTTCCATCGTCAGTTTTACAGGGGTATGCATCGCGGAAAACCTCCTTGTGTTTATGTATCAGAAATCAAGGTCGGTCTTTTTCCCATGTATCAGCAGCTTTACTTTCGCATTCAGCTCATCTTCATGCCCGCCGCGCGCATATACTGTGTTGAGGCTCACATAGTTCCCGTCTTTTCTGGAAGGGAAGGTCGGCGTCAATGCACAAAGCACGCCCAGCTTCTTCAGCTCTCTCACCGCTTTCGATACGCGCAGCTCGCTCAATCCGGTAAATTCACACAGTATACGCACCGATATGCTGCACGCCTCCGGCCGCTCCTTCGGGTCGTCTCCGCTTTTGCGGGGGCGTATCCGGCTGACAATCGTGAAAAACACAATGGACAAATCCGGCTTGCGCTTGAAATCCGACTCCAAGATGGCCTGCACTTCACCAAGATAAATTTTACTGAATCCTTGTTTATACGACCTGTCTTTTTCACCTATACGCACATACGTTTCTCCATATCGTATCTTGTTCACACTCTCTGGCTCTACAAATCGAAGGCTGGAATCTGTCAGTGATTTCGACTCTTCGATAAGGGTACATACGGTGTTTTTAGCACACACAATAGCAGGGTAATTTACGTCCTTGCCCAACGCGGCACACAGCCCGTTTGATGAAACCACAAAAGAATCCGTGCCCACATCACTAGCTGTATATGCCATCCTTTGTGTTTTCAGATACAGGTAAACCGCCAAAAGATTTCCTTTGTCTTTCAGGTACGTGTTTAGGAATCCGTGGCTCACCAGAAACGGATCTCCAACCTCAAAAGTCTGTCGATTTTCTCTGTCACTTGTTTTGTTCATTTTTTTCAAGTTTGTCCTCCTCAGTCAGTTTTTTTCATAATTGTTTGTCGTGAAAACACACGTTTCCCTTGCTTCGCAAGTATAAGCAATATATATAAGCAATATATATACGATTTTCAATATTAAGTTATCACTTAATATTAAAAATCGTAATGGAAAATCCGCGCTAAAAACAGGTGGGTTTTCAGGTCGATTTCACAGTGATGTTTGGCCTATATATCAGGGGGACACCTACACTCCTCACTCCGTTCGTCGTTACGGTTTCCCCCTGAACCCCTTTCCCTTTGTCGCTCGCTTACGCTCGCTCCGGGCGGCTGGCGCCGCCCCTTATAACGAAGACAACTCCTACTATCAAATTCCAAAATAGTCTGTGTCATCATCCTGGAATTGTGTTGCCAGCTCATGCAGCCGTGTTACCTGTGGCAACGTCTGCGGAGCCTCAAAGTATTTACTCAGTTCGTTTCTTGCCGCATCTGCCATTTCAGTGCTCCAGCCTGCATAGTGCCGCGTCAGCTTCTTGTCGTAGTGGCATGTGCTGACGTTGATGATGCTCAAATCATTCTCGCTTCCAAATTCAAGCCCTTCCTGGCGCAGCTTCATGATGATGGCAGCACTGTAATGGGCGAATGTCTTGCGCATCGTATGTGAAGTAAAGTTAGTCTGAATATTCAAAGCCTTTTTGATTTTGGACATGTCATTGTTAACTGTCCTCACTTCAATCGCTTGGTAGGGTGCTTCTCGCCCGTTGAACAACGGCTCGCTGAGTTTAAATCCCGGCCGGCATTTCTTCAGGTAAAGCGCAATTGCTTCTTTCACAAAGGGCACAAGCAGAATGCTAGATTCTTTTCCTGTCTTTCTCTCATGCAGAACAATGCGCTCCTTGAACTTCGTTGGGGTAGAAAGTACATCACGAATGTACATCGGTGTGTAATCATCATCCGGGTCAATCCGTCCGTCTTTCCCATGTCGTACCATGGCGCTTGCACGGCATCCTGCAATAACCCCCAAACACCAAATGGCGTTCATACGGTAAGCCCATGGCTTATCCAGCGATACCAGATAATCTGATATCCGTTTTACCATGTAGGGGTCCTGAAGCGGCTGCGCAGCTTTGGAGGCAGAACGCTTGCAAGAAGATGGGAACGCGATTGTGTTTTTGGACGAAGAATGAAAATCGTATACTTTTCTTGTGATTGGATAATTGTCAACGTCGCAAAGTGCATTAAGTGACATCTGTTCTGTCCTCCTGATTCATTGGGTGTATCAGCTTCTATCGTCATTATAGCACATATCTCAAGAAAAGTAAACGATATTTGAAAAATTTTTTTGGCCTGCTGTAATACGGCCGGTAAGGGTAGTTAAAACCCGCCTACACGAGATGCAAATAGCCCAAACATAAACAGAATAGCCAAGTTGTGGCCTAAATTCCTTCTGGAATGAAGGTTTTTTCAAGAGAAATGTTTGACGCAAGAAAAGTGCCAGGTGAATTCAGAGCTTTTAAAATCGCTCATTTAGAAGAGAATTGAATGGCATGTTGGCCATATGCGTTAGAGTGTTACCGGCCGGTAGGTAAGATGGCAAGAGGGATGGTGTTTATTCTTGCAGGAGTTGCTTTTAGTAAGAATAGAGGGGTGGAGCTACACAATGAAAGCTGGGAAGGTCCAAACGTCTGAAACTAGTAAATCCTTCTGCAGGAACTCAATTGTCTCTAAAATGGTCAAGTTGGATCGAAATCCTCTTCTGGAATGAAGGTTTTGAAGATTGAAATTATTTGGTAGGGAAAAGTTGCGTTTAAAGGTGTAAATGAAAAAATCATCAATTCAAAAGAAGATTGAAGGCATACTTGGGTATGGGCATGAAATGAATGGTATGGGAATGATATAGAGGGGCAGTGAAAAAGTAGAGGATGTATAACACAGCAAGAGATTTAGTGGTTGTAGTAGACGGGGTGAATGGAAAATTAAGTTATGCGGCCGAATGCAACAAGGGATGTAAGAACGGATTCACGAGAAGGAAGATAAAGGATGAAAGAGTGGAGGGGAAGGATGGTAAAGGTTAAACGAGCAGATGCCGGCAGGCAATATGAGGCTGTGAAAGAGCATGGGTTTAATCGGCCGGAAAGCAGCCAAAAAGCTGATGCTTTGCCAAAATCGGAAAAAATGACGGTTTTATGCGGTTTCTTAGTATGTTTTGAGGTAAAAATAGTACTGTTTTGAACTTTTTATGAGAATTTTTGAAGAGATAGAATACTGGAAAATGGCTTTGCTGTGCGGTTTTTTCCGAAATAATGTCCGAATGGTTTTGAGGGAAAAATAAGGGTTAGAGAGGAGTGGGAGAAAAAATGAAAAAATAGGGGCCACGGGACCAGAAAAAAAGTGGCAAAGTGTGAAAAGGGTACTTGTTTGTTTCTGATTATTTGCGCCCGGCCAAAATATGTAAATATGCCCCCACCCCACGATAGGGGCGAGGGCTGTTTTTTGGCTTTGTTATGCGGTTTTTTAGTTTCCGTTTACGTCCAAAAACGGTAACTCGCAACGTGCTTTTTCTTCCTGTTTTTTCCATTTTTTGCGCACCTGCTGCGCATTTTGTGGGACTTGGGCGGGCGCTGCGCTTCATCTTGGGGCGGTGCATTGGCAGGGCAGGGGTGCCCGTTAGGGGGCCTGTGTACGGGGGCACATTGTCAATTTTTTAACAAGGTTCGAATTTTTACCATGCCTTTTAAGCATGCCTATTGACATACTATGCCTAGTATATATACACCCCATGCCGCCCCATACCCATCTATCACTATGCACTATACGCATACTAGCCAATTATCGCACACCGCTTGCGCGTTATACGCTGTTTGTATTCTCGCCTGGCTGCCTTGTGCTGTCCTGGTTGTCCTGGTTGCTTTCTTGCCATGGCAGGCCCTTGGCTATCTCTTGTGCCTCTATATCGCCCGCATTCCTCACATGCTGCGCCACACAGTATATTAAATACTTTGTAGTGCTCATGCCTTCCAATATGGACAATTGTTTTAATATTTCCTTTGTGCCCTTGGGAAGGTTAAGGCCTAATTTTTCCATGTTTTCTTTATTCCATCGCTCATTTGAGGCGCGTTTTTTTTCGTTATATGGCATGTGCTTTTCACCCTCTTTGTGCACAATGTACATAATTAGCACAGTCGCCTATGCTGTATTTGTGTACAATGTGTATAGACTCGGCATGGGCGACTATGCTATAATTAGGCCACAACAAAGGAACACGGCCCCGCCCCATAGAGGCCACCGCATAGCGCGGCGAGAATAACGGGCGCACGGTTCTAATGTTGTAAAACCCAAGAAAGGGGGCCCGCAATGCCATTCCCAATAGGGGAATACTGGTATATCCGTATCAATGGAAAGCTTGTCCAGTTTGAAAGCTGGGCGGCAGCTATTGAATACATAACCCAATAAACCAGTATCGGCCGGGCGCTTGTTAGCGCAGGCGTCCGGCGCCCCTTGAATGGTATTGCAAGCCCCTAGCAAGCCCACGGCAAAACCCCTTGTATTGTTCCGGCGGTTTAGTACGGTTCCCGCGTCCAGCTTTCCCGGCGGGCGAAAACCTCACCAAGCTATAACGCACATTTGGGCAATGTGCGGCACGGTTAAAGCACATTGAAAAATCAATACTTGTCCCCGTGAATGCTGGGCTTGCCTGCAAGCCTATCATAACATAAGTTTTGCGCTTGCGCAAGGCTACACGGGGAAAGTGTGGCTAAGGGTGAAAGCGATTGCCGCCAGTATTGCAAATTGTATAACGTGGTTTGCAACCATAGTTTATACAAATAGCGGTTGAATGTCCGTAAAGTCCGCAGGGAAAGTGCGCCTTTATGCGAACGGGCAAACAAACGTAGAGAGGTAGCAAGCAAGCGCCTTTTGTGGGCGCTCTTGAAAAGTGGGAACGCGGAACATAGCGCCATTCAAGAAAATACGCAAACGCACTTTGCGAAACGCCGAGGGCTGGAAAGCTCTAGTATGTGAAACACTTCGAACCACCGGCGGCAAGTGTGGGGAATTACCTGCGAAACGCAACAAAAGCGGCGGGAATATTCTTTTAAAACAATTCAGCATTGACAACGAAAGCACAAATGAAACGCAAGCACACGGGCACCGGGATAAAATATCCTATTTTTATATTTATGGCCTGTTATAGTTGCAAAGTAGTTTGTGCTTTTTTGTGAGTGCTGAAAGCACTTGTAAAGTTTTCAAATAGAAAGGGGTAATAATTTGGAAATGTATAAAAGCGTGCCAGAAGCATTAAAAATTTTTCATGCAATAGATAAAAACGCTGTTTTTTCTATTGTGGAAGAAATTAGCGGCACGGTTCTTCATGGAACTAAAGATGCGCTTTTCATGGAAATCAATTCTCAATCCGAAAAATACAACGGGCAAGTTTCTCATGCCCCGGCCGATGTATCGAATGTTGAGGCATGGGCAATTATTGAAGCGGCTTATAATGTTTAACTTTCAACACTGAACATGAGTACATGATAAATTTTATCGTGTACTTTTTTGAGTGCTGAAAGCACGGCCCCGGAAAATATCCGGGGCTATTTTTGCATAAAGAAAGGAAGTAACCACCATGACGAAAGAAAACATTATGTCCATCATTTCCAAAATCCGCAACGCAAAGGAACTCACCAGTGAAGAGCGTAAAGGCTATGAAGAAATGTCCCTTCAGGACTGGGCCGATCTGCTGAACGCCGGGGAAAAGGTGCAAGACCTTTCCGATGCCGCCGCCAAGAAAGAAACTGAAAAATTCAAGGCGGCCAAGTGTGCAGAGTTTCTGAGCATGGACAAGGAAACCATGTTCACGGCTTTCATTGAAAACCCGTTCTATATGGGCAAGCGCATTCAACTCAACAAGAAAACGAACGCTTTCGCAGTCGTTGACGTAAAACGACAGCTTTCTTTCTATGACCTTGAGCGTGCATATCAAGTTCAGAACTCCAAGGAAACCAACGAAAAGGGCGAAGCTATGCCCAATAAAACAGTAACTATCGCCGTAAATGCGCACTATGACTGCCTGCTGCGCATGTTCTTGGACAATATTTGCCGCGCCATCGCAGATGAAGTGAAAACATCTGCGCCCGAATTGACAGACACTACAGCTGCACACAAGAAAGAGGCGGGCATGGAAGGCTTTGGCCTTACAAAACTGGAAGAACAGCTGCGCAAAGTGTGTGCCGCGGTATGTCCCGAAAGTGTTCTTCCCAAAATGTTGAAAGTGGATGTGAAATTTGTTGAATACGCAGCTACCCGCGTAAAGTATCAGTCTATCCAAGTCTTTAACGAAAAGGCTATGATGAACGCTATTTTTATGGCAATTAAAACACGCAAAGAGGGCGGAAAGTATGAAATGATTTCGCGTGCCGCCTGCCATCGCGTCAAGAAAGAGGGTTAAAAATAAAAAATGCCCGCATAAGCGCGGGCAATGGCTCTAATGCTTGCGCGTCCACGTCGTAGAGCTGGATTAAAACCAAATGCAAGCAAAAAATTTACAGAATAAAATCCCTTTGTTATCCGGCAAGGGGATTTTATAATGCAAGAAAGGTGTTTTGAAATGAAACGGAATTGTTCCTTTACTACAGCGGCTATCATCATGGCAAGCCTGCTTATTTTCATAGCTGCCTTTGTATCTGGAATGAATTTTGGGAAAAATCAAAATGAAACTAATTTCAAAACACTTCGCACTCTTCCTGCTGAAGCTGTGCATTCTACTAATGAACATCTTGTTGACATGTCGCAAGTTGTAAACATTGAAAGCGACGGTACAAGCGCATATCTTACCATGGAAGATGGAACCGGCTACTATTGGGAATTGGGCGGATATTAAAAGAGGTTCACTTTTTAGGATGCTTATGCAGGTACAAACGAATTGTCAAAAATGAAATTAAAGCAAAAGTGACAAAAAACAATCCTATTCTTTTACCCATTGACTACCCCGTCAAACAGGTGCTATACTTAATCCGTAACGAAAAAAGGCCAGAAAGGAGCTTCGCCATGCTTACCCAGGAAGATTTACAGGCCATCGCAGGGCTGATCAACACGGCTGTCACAGCGTCGGAAGAGCGCATGATTGGACGTATTGCAAAGTCCGAAGAACGTATGATTGGGCGTATTGCAGAGTCCGAAGAGCACACAACTGGGCGTATCATGTCCTACATCGAAAGCCATGTAGAAAAGGAAATTCACCAAATTGCAGACGGCCACAAATCCCTTTCTGAGCGCGCTGAACGCATTGAAAACAAAGTAGACCACATTTCGAACCGCCTGGATGAAATAGAGGGCGAGCTAGTGACACAGGAATATGTCATCACCCGGATGAAAAAAGCGCAATAATATGGTGAAATAAGGGAAAGAGCTGCCTGAAAGGTAGCTCTTTTTTGTTGACAAAGTAAGAAGCGTTAGAACGAAAACAAAACCGCCTTCCAATCACGGAAAGCGGTTTTCTTTTTTATAAATAAAGAACCCCGAAGTTACCGGCTTCGAGGCAGAAAGGAAAATCACCATGAGAAATTGTCACACAACCAGAATAACAATTCCCACAGGATTTCACCCGCATTGTACCACACCTTTTGCCATCCCGCAACAGTCGGCAAAATCGTGGCTCAAAGATTTTATCATGACAGGGGGAATGCTCGCCATCATTATTGTTATCCCGCAGCTCTTGGAAGGGCTGCTTTTTTAATGCCCGAATAAAACTCAAAATGAAATCAGAAAGGAAAAAGAACCATGAATAACCAGAATAACGTGAACAAAGAGCTTTACAATTATGTTATCTCCGAGGCCAAAGAAATGGCCCTAACCGGCGTCAAAACGGCGATGGTTCCCACGTCGCTTTTGTATGTGGATAAAACCTACCAGCGCAGCATCAAGCCCAGCCGTTGGAACAAAATTAAAGATATGGCCGAAAACTGGTCCCCCATTAAGTGCGGGGCCGTCATTGCGGTAGCGCGTCCGAATGAATTCAGGTTCGCTGTGGTAGACGGCCAGGGCCGTAAGCTCGCTGCCGAAATGGCTGGTGTGGAAAAGGTATTCTGTTTCATCGCAGAAGATCTCACGAAAGCGCAGGAAGCTTCGCTTTTCGTCAATCAGAATAAAAATTGCGTGCCTCTCACGCCTTTCGATAAATTCACAGCTTACCTGGCTGCCGGAGATGAAAACGACCCCGTCGCAAAAGCTGCACACTATTTGAAAAAATTGTGTGCAGAATATTGTGTTGCAATCAAAGCAGCACCTGCCCCCAAAGCCGTTTCCGTTTTGCGTTGTTTGTCCAGTGCCTGGCAAATTGCCGAAACAAACCCGGAACAGCTCCGCTGGATCTTCGAAGTCATCAAGCATTGCGGCTGGGCTACGGCAGAAAATGCATACAGCGAAGCCAATTTCCTTGCTTTGCGCGCATTCCATACACGCCATGCAGACCATTTGTATGCCGCATCCAATTCGCTGGTAAACGGCATTCTTGCCATGAAAGTATCGCCCAAACGCTTTGAAAGTGTCGCTCGTTTCCGCTTTGCAGACCGCGGCGTAAGCGTGGCAGTCAGCAGCCTGATGGAAATGCTTGTGGAAGATAAGGGCCGGCAAATGCTGGAATAAATGTGCCAACTCCGGGTGTTGCAATCGAGATGGCACAATGCTATTATGAGTTCAAGAAAAGTAAACGATTTAAAAACTAAAGAGAAGTAAACGAAATCCAATGCATCTAACCGTCGGTTGCGCAAAAGGCAAAACATGAAATGAATGGAGCAGAAACCAAAAAAAGGGAGGGCAACATGAAACTCATTCTCGGCAGCCGTGAGTTTGAAATTACGGCATATAACATGCAAACAAACCGCGTTACTGTAGTCTATCGCGTAAATGGGCGCGTTATGTTCCGTAAAACACTTTGGTGCAACACGGATAGAAAGGGGGGCAGCTATTTCCGCCTGGGGGCAGATAAATTCTATCTTTCCGAGTTTGTGCGCGTCTGAACGCAAAGGCGGTTCTGAAGGGCACCCGTCGAAACAAAAGCCCTATCCCATTTCTAACATGCTTGAAATGAAAGGAGCTTCGCTATGGCGTTCAAAGAATTATTTGAATATTATCTTTCGCTCGGTTATCCGTTTGAAATTGCAGAAAGTTATGCGCTTGCAGAATATAAGGAGGATTGGATGTGATGAAAAAGAAGAATATCAATATTGACTATACAGATTTTTATAAAAACATCCTTGTACAGGATAAAGAAGGTAATTATTACCGTCTGCGAATTGAACAAGATGAATTCTGTGATGGTCCGCGAAATTGGGATAATCTTGGGCACATGGTTTGCTGGCACAGGCGCTATAAACTGGGAGACCAGCACAATTTTTCAGAACCTCTTGATTTTCTGAAAGAATTGCTCTTTTCAGAGTATTCCAGTATCCATAACCAGAACAATCCGGTATTTGAGTTTTTGAAGTCCGGCAAGGCTAAGGATGCCCGTCTGAAATACAACCGATCTACAAGGGAATGGGAATTACAGGAGAACCAGCACTGGAGTGCTGACAGCGACTGGTATGTATCGTCCAGCTATGCGGCTTCTCTGAAAGACGAAGTCCCCGACGGGTTTTTGGATGATTGCCTATCTGCCTTATCCACTGGGGAACTGTTTTCGCTGGTGGAGCAAATGGATGGCATGGTGATCCTACCCCTCTATCTCTACGACCATTCAGGTATCACTATGAGCACAGGTAGCTTTTCCTGTCCGTGGGATTCCGGTCAGGTGGGATGGATTTATGCCACCAAAGAAGATGTTCAAAAAGAATATGGGGCATTTACCAAAGAAAATCTCCAAAAAGCACATCAGTGTCTGGAATGGGAAGTTGAAACGTATGCGCAGTTTTTGGAGGGAGATGTTTATTGGTATCGTCTCGAAAAGTTTTTGGGTGGAACAATTGGTGATGAAAACGTCACCCCGGAAGACGCCATTGAAGATGATTGCTTCTGGAATATGGAAGATTCCTGCGGCGGGTTTTATGGAAGTGAAGTCAATGATAATGGAATGACAGATTGTTGGGGAGATATAGAAAGGGTGGCTTAAATTTATAAAACCATATCTGCCCCAAAACATTGTGAAAGTTTACTTTATGTAACTAAGGAGGAGAATGTCAAATGTGTATGTTTAAAAGCATGTTGTTGTTAAAGGATAAAGTGTTCTGCCCGAATTACGACAGTCACGAGGACATGATAAATGAAACCGGCATGGAGCACGGCCCTATGCGCGAAAATTTTGTACGGGTGGAAATTACGCCGCCGGATGATGATTTGACAGTCCCCATTGATAAGTGGGAATACAAGGTAGACCAGGACTATTTGCCGGAATGGTATGTAGAAGAGGTAGACAAGCCGCGCTGCTTTGATGCCTTAAAGGCGTGGGCGGTAAAGCACATTCTGGTTGGGCAAGATGTGCCGGAAGTAAAACAGGGCGAATTTGTTGCGCTGGTGAATTGTAATACGGGAATCGTAAAAGGCACAGTGCGGGAAGTCCGGGGTGGCACAGTGCAGGAAGTCCGGGGCGGCGGCACAGTGCAGGAAGTCCGGGGCGGCACAGTGCAGAAAGTCCGGGGCGGCACGGTGCAGAAAGTCTGGGGTGGCACAGTGCAGGAAGTCTGGGACGGCGGCACAGTGCAGGAAGTCCGGGGCGGCGGCACA
>DYBQ01000090.1 GCA_019418545.1 Clostridiales bacterium
ATCTCCAGAGCAGGAGGTATTCCAAAAGGTACTCGACAAATTTTTTGACGGAAAGCGGGATGAGCGAACTTTGCAGCTGATACACCAAAACTAATGGGCAATAATAAAAAATATACGAAAACTCCCATGAGACGGGACGAAAATAATTGGGAAAAATCTGGTACTGAGAAAGAGTTTCGGAAAAGAGAGGAGAAAAAGCATGAGATATTATGAGAGTGAGAGTCCCTGCATCGATTTGTTTCGGGAAAAATATGAGTTTTTGAGTAATTTCTATCCCATTAAGATGGAATTTGAGGGGATTTCCTACTATAATTCCGAAGCGGCTTATCAGGCCCAAAAATGCAGAGAGCCCAAAGAGCGGGAGAAGTTTTCAAAGCTGTATGGAGATGAAGCCAAAAGATTGGGCAGGACTGTGCAGGTTAGGGAGGATTGGGAGCAGGTACGGCTTGCCGTTATGGAAAGGGTGGTGGCAGCCAAATTCAATCAAAACCCCGTTCTGGCCAAACGGCTTTTAGAAACGGGAGACAAGCCCCTAATGGAAGGAAATCTTCACGGCGACCTTTTTTGGGGAATAGACCGAAAGACCGGAGAAGGGGAAAACCATCTTGGGATTATTTTAATGGAGCTGCGGGAATTTTACCGGGTACAGGGCCTTCCCACCGGGCCCGGCAGCTACCCGGTGAACACATTCCTTTCTCAGGACGGAATTCTGGTTACAGACGAGGATATTACCCAACTGGATGTGGAATGTATTGTAAATGCCGCCAACCGGACGCTGCTGGGCGGCGGAGGTGTTGACGGTGCCATCCACCGGGAAGCAGGCCCAGGCCTGTTGGAGGAATGCCGCGGGCTGGGAGGCTGCAAACCGGGAAAAGCCAAAATCACCGGAGGACACCGGCTGCGGGCAAGCCATATTATCCATACGGTGGGTCCTGTTTATGGAAAGGATGACAGTGGGCTTTTGGAAAAATGTTACCTTTCCTGTTTGGAGCTTGCCCGAAAACATGAAATTCATGAAATTGCTTTCCCGGCAATTTCTACAGGAAAATTTTGTTTTCCCAAGCGGCTGGCTTCCAAAATTGCGGTGGAAACGGTTCGGAAATGGTTGGCAGAGCAAAAGGGCTATGAAATGAAAATTATTTTTTCCTGTGTAGACCAGAAAATTTACGAATATATCTGTGAATATCTGAAGGAGGGAGAAGGGGGAAAGTAATGGGTAAATGGCTTAGAAGACTATTGGGAATCCACAAGCCAAGACCCCATTACACCAGACAGCACAGGGGAAGAGAAGGCATTGCTGCATAGATAAAAAGGCAAAAGCTTTTTTTAGCAAAACACCCCCTGATACAGGAAAACAGAACACCTGTATCAGGGGGTATTATCATGTCAAAAAACAGTATTAGCGCAGCTGAGCCCAATGCTGATAAATGCGATAAACATTGTCAGGGTTAGCGCCCGGTCCAAATTCGCACTGTGCAATGCATCCGCCATCTTGCCACAGGGTGTTGTACACACTTTCAACAGCGCGGTCAATGTCCTCCTGAGAGCCGTGAGGAATCAGGTGCTGCCGGTCGATTTCGCCCCAGAAGGTAATTTTGCCCTTGAATTGTGCCAGATTTTCTACGCCCATGCAGAAAATCTGAGAGTTGATGGCATCCAGTCCCAAATCAATCAGCTTGGGGATAATGGAAAGAATATGTCCATCGGAATGCATAAAGATTTTCTTGCCATGCTTGTGGGCAATGTTGATATAATCGCGATACATGGGCATAAAATATTCTTCCCACAGGGCAGGGCTGATGAGCAGGTTTTGCTGGGGGCCCCAGTCGTCCATCATATTCAGGCAGTCCACGTCGGTTTGTGCCCAGAGGGTCAGCTGCCGGCAATAGAAATCATGCATTTTTTCCATGAATTCCAGCATTTTGCGGGGCGGGTCCATCAAGTCCATATAGAGATTTGCTGTACCGCGGATAAACTGCAGCTGCTCAAAGGGGCGGGGGCAGGCGCCGCAGCCCATAAATTTGTCGCTGTTTTTGCAGGACTCATTAACGGCATCGATATCGAAGGTAAGCCATTCTTCGGGGATATGGACTTTATCGGCATCCTCCCAGTCATCATCCACCACAATAGGATTTTTTACTTCACCAATAACTCCTTTGTGGATATTGGTAAACTGGCAGCCCCAAGCATCCGTATACAGGCCAACTTCATAGGGGTCGCCAGACTCAATGGAGGAGGGCACGGCCATGTTTACGACAGGACCACCAAAATCGGCAGGAAAATCCGATTTAATCTTTTCAAGTTCAGCCGGGAAATTTTGCTGTGCCCAGGGAAGTGTCCACAAATCGCGAGGAACACGGCCGTCGGTGTTGCGGAATTCCAGAGTTGCATGTACCAGTTCGCGGGAAGTCATCAAAACCATCCTTTCAATCAAAACATTTTATTGTGCCGTACATCGTGACAATTACCTTGATTTGTAGTATACTACATTCAAAATCGTATTGCATTCAAAAAAGTATTCGATACGAAATTGAACATAAAGGAAAATAGCATGATGGCAGAGCCAATTACAGAAGAATATTGGTGGGGAGAAAACCGGCAGGTACTCACCAAACAGGAACACGGGATTCCGGGCATCAGGATATTCGGCCACAGCCTGAACACCCGTGCGCTGCTTCCGCTTGAAACCCATGTCCACCCGGGATGCCTGGAGCTGGTGCTTTTGACAAAAGGAAACCAGACCTATACCATGGGCGGGAAAACCTACCCTCTGTCTGGCGGGAATGTATTTATCAGTCCACCGGGAGCAGAACATAGCAGCGGTGGAGAACCGCAGAATATTTCGGAAATTTACTGGGTGCAGATAGAGCTGTCGGGCGCTGAGGATTTGCTTTGCCTGGGAAAAGAGGCAGGGGAAATGCTGCGCCTGCGATTGAGCGGGATGACGCAGCGGGTTATTTATTGTGAAGAAGGTTTGCGGCAGTTTTTTGTTGACAGCTTTTGGAATACGGCATCGAAGGATGCCTGCCGTCAGGAATATGGAAGGTGCCTGTTGGCAGCCTTTTTATATGGAGTAGTCTTGCAGGAAAAGGCAGGAACGATTGCACTGTCCGATGAGATTGGGACAGCAGTCAGTTTTATCCGGCAAAACATACGGGAAAATATTGCGCTGGAAGAGCTGGCAGACTGTGCGGGGCTTTCGCTTTCCCGTTTTAAAGCCCGATTTAAAACGGAAACGGGAATGACTCCACGGGAGTATATCAATCAATTAAAAATAAAGGAAGCTAAAAAAATGCTTCGGCAGGGATATAATGTTACCCAGGTTGCGATGGAGCTTGGATTTTCCAGCAGCAATTATTTTGCCACTCTCTTTAAAAAGATAACCCTATATACCCCAACAGCCTATCAAAAAGAGCATATCTCATAAAAAGCGGTTCCGTCATGGCTTTTGCCAGCAGACGGAACCGCTTTTTATGATTTTTATGAAAGGTTATGTTTTAAAAGTCATTTTGATAGCTTTCATTGATAGCTTTCAATCGGATAGGCTATCGAGCACCAGGAGTATCCAGTTTGGGTTGCGCCCAATTTGTCATCAAAAAACTCTGTTTTTTGCATGGTCATAACACCAGTGAGCTTGGTGGTATTATAATCATAGCATTCCCATTGACCGGAGCCCATTGAATAAAAAGTATCCTGCGGCTGAACATTCAGTTTCCAATAAACCTGAAGAAAATTGTAATAGCTTTTCATCATGTCATCATAGTAAAAGTCCATGTCGGCTTCCGATGAAAAAGGGGCATAGTCGGGATAATCTCCTTCAAAAGTTATTGTCAGATTCCAATAAAGAAATGTACCGGAAACCGCATCCATATCAACATGGCCACTGACAACCGCTCCTTCGCTTCCTAGTTTCGTTTCAAAATCCACTTGCCATACCACAAATCCGCGGGTGGATTCCTCCAGGGAAACAATCTGGAACATGGAAGAATCCGTAATGGCGTCATCAGGAAAATGAGTCAACAGAGAGGCGAGACGAGCAACATATAAGGTGGGTCGGGAGGAATCATCATGGTAAGGGTTATAAAAATCATATGGATATTCGCCTTCCATGTTAAACAAGCTGCTGATTTTGGAAAACTCCCATCCCATCACTTCGCCCAACCTTTCCTTCGGAAGTTCCTTTCCCGAAGGGATAAATGTTTTACTATAGCGGTAGGGCTCCTGCAAAGGGGAATCGCCATTTGTCATGGTGGTACAATATAACATCATCAATTTTTCCGGGATACTTACATCTTCAGTCTGGTTGTCAATAATCACATCTTCTGTTTCTTCCTGCCAGTTATCTCGCTGAAAATATAAATCGGGGGCAAACAGCATGACACACAAAATACTCATAGCCAAAAAGCCGCTGACAATGTATAAAAGCTTAGTTTTCATTCACAGGTGCCTCCTTTACCAAAAAAGAAACACAGGTGCCCTCGCCTAAACGGCTTTTAATGGTTAGAGAACTGCCATGAATTTGCGCTATTTCCTGGCAAAGCGCCAATCCAAGGCCAGCGCCATTTTGTTTTCGGGCCCGGGATTTGTCCACCATATAAAATGGCTCGGTAATTTTGGAGAGCTCTTCCTGTGGGATTCCCCGCCCCCAATCCTGAACGGAAAAACAAAATTCGCCGTCTGTTTTTCGGCAGCTTAAAAGAATGATGCCCCCTTCTTTGGAAGCTTTGCAGGCGTTGTCAATCAGGTTGTATAGAAGTGTTTTTATCAAAGCGGGTTCAGCCAAAAAGCAGCCGTCATCATTTTCGATTTTTAAGGTTACCTGATATTTCTGTAAAAGTGGGCGGAGGATATTTTCAACATCATGGAGGAATGCCACACACTCCGTGGGGAGCAAAGAAAATTCGTTTTTGTGAAGGACAATCAAATCCAGCAAATGGAGAGACAGGGATTCCAGCCGCTTTCCCTCACTAAAAATATAGTTCGCTGCCATCAGCCGCTCCTGGGCATCCATATCATAGGAGCGCAGCATGTCGGCGTATCCGATAATGGAGGTTAACGGGGTTTTCAGCTCATGGGCAAAACTGGCCACAAAGTCCTCCCTTTGCCGGGCGGTTTCTTCCAAATCATGGATTTTCTCTTCCACCACGTCGGCCATAATATTAAAGTTACGGGTTAAAATGCCAATTTCGTCGCTGCCCTTGTTTATGGCCCGGGTGGAAAAGGAGCCGGAAGCAATTTTTTGGGTGATATTGGTCAAGCGTTTCAGGGGCAAAGTGAGGAAATGAGTAAGCACCAGCAAAACCAGCGAACTAATACCGGTAACCGTTAACAAAATCCACTGGTACAGAGAGATATAGCGGTCGCGCATTTCATAGACGGAAGAGATATTCTTAACGCTTTCCAAATAATAATCGGCATCGGAAAGCACCGTATGGCTGACAATCTGAATATAGTGGATTCTGTTGTCATCTGTCACAATCCGAGAGACGCGTTCCCCCGGCTCTACCTTGCCCGCAAACTTCCCATCCGGGTCAAAGCGAACGCCCTTAACTGCGGTGGTAATGGAAAAATCGCTTCCCCGGGTGTCAGAAATATCATCCATTAAAACAATAACGTCGTCCGGGTCAAAAGTCTCATAGCTGTCAAGAGACTGGATGGCGTTTTGGAAAGTAAAACATAAATACCGGTTTTCCTGCAGGGCCATTTTGCGCTCCTGCGCCAGTGATTGCTGAAAAAGGAAGGAAATCATCAAAGTGCCGCCAATTCCAAAAGCGAGGGTAACCAGCGTAATCGTGGAAATAAAAACTTTCCAGGAAAATTTCAACTAAATTCCCCCTTTGTCTCCATGGGGATTTCCAGCCGGTATCCTACTTTGTAGATGGTATGCAGATAATTTTCCCATCCAAGTTTTTTGCGCAGCCGCTGGACATGGAGGTCAACCGTGCGGGTGTCGCCCATATAGGAGCCGCCCCATACCCGCTCATAAATCGTCTCCCGGTATAGCGCTACATTTTGGTTTTGCGCAAAAAGCAAGAGCAAATCATATTCTTTCACAGTCAGTTCAATCATTTTTCCG
This sequence comes from Clostridiales bacterium, assembly GCA_019418545.1. Classification (GTDB taxonomy): domain Bacteria; phylum Bacillota; class Clostridia; order Oscillospirales; family Acutalibacteraceae; genus Heritagella_A. Next base: position 6,077 of record DYBQ01000090.1, read on the forward strand.
TCTTTGCGGACTATACGGGACTCGGTATCGATTTCAATATTTTGAATCGTTAGAATCCGGCACACCTTCCGATACCGGCGAAGGACAGATTCTACCCGGGCCAGCAGTTCTGCCACTTCAAAGGGCTTGGTAATGTAGTCGTCGGCGCCCATCCGCAGCCCCTTTACGCGGTCGGGCAATTCTGCTCGGGCGGTGATAAAAATCACGGGGATTTCCATGGGGCGGATATATTCCAGCAATTCCAGACCACTTACTTTTGGAAGCATAATATCCAGCAAAATCAAATCAAAAGCATCAGGGGTAATGAGGCTGGCAGCCTCTGCGCCGTCAAAAGCACAGGTGCAGGTATAACCGGCGCGGGTCAAATTCATAGCAATCAAATTGGAAATGGGAGGCTCATCCTCCACGATTAAAATCCGGGTCAACAGGATACCTTCTTTCTGCAAATACAATTCCTCTTCATAGGGGTTCTCTTTATGAATTAATGATAACACATACTTGTATCAAAGTTGTATCACAAAACCAAAAGCAAAATAATTATATCATTTTTCCTAAGGTAAAAAACTTCCGGTTCTAAAAAAGCAGGGACGTCCATACATATGGGTTGACGGCACAAACCACCAGATATATATTATCACCGCAGAAAGGAATGGTCAAAAAAATGGGACTGGCAGGAAGAGAACCGGCAGCGCGCAGCCAGCGGCGTTTTGACGAGGCGGCGGGGCTTTTGGGAAAGCTGGGAGTTATTTTAAAACGACTGCCGCCGGAAATCAAGGAGCAGATTCAGGAAATTCGGATTCATGCGGGAAGGCCGCTTTCTATCTGCACAGGAAGCCAAATTTGGTTTATCACAGCTTCGGGAGGCGTATCGCCGCAAGTGCTTCGGAACTGCCCTCTGGTTTCTTGGGAAGAAGTGCGAGAGCTGTTTCGAAGCCTGTGCGCCTATTCCCTCTATAGCCACGAGGAAGAGCTGCGTCAGGGATATTTAACACTGCCCGGCGGTCACCGGGCGGGCCTATGCGGGACGGCGGCAGTGCGGCAGGGGGAAATTGCTTCCATCCGGGAAATTACTTCCATTTGTTTGCGAATTGCACGGGAAAAGCCGGGGGCGGCGGACGAGCTTTTCCGAAGGTTGGGAGAAATCCCCACAGGGCTGCTGCTGGCCGGGCCGCCATCCAGCGGAAAAACCACTATCTTGCGGGACCTTGCCCGGCAGCTGGCCGATGGGAAGAGAGGAAAATATCATCGCGTAGCTGTTGTGGATGAGCGGTGCGAGCTTGGAAGCGTGTGCAGAGGAAGGATGGAAAACGATTTGGGCGCCTGCTGTGATTTGCTCAGCGGGTATCCAAAGGACTTGGGGATTCTTCAAGCAATTCGTGTGCTTTCCCCGGAGTATATTGTATGTGACGAAGTGGGCGGCGAAAAAGATGCCGCAGCCATTGAGGCCGGAATGTTTGCCGGAGCGGTTATGATAGCCACCATCCATGCAGGCAGCCGGGAAGAGCTGATACAAAGGCCCATGTGCCGCAGGATGCTGGAAACCGGTGCTTTTTCCTATGTGGCACAGCTTTGCACCCGGGAATCTCCGGGCAGGCTGGCAGGAATTTGGAAAGCAGGTGAGCTGATTGATAAAGGTGTTGGGGCTTTTGCTGCTGATGGCAGCGTGCGCCGGTATCGGTCTGGCGGAGTCGCATAAGCTGACGGCAAGGGCCGAGTTTTTAGAAGATTTCCGCCGGTTCCTCACCGCTTCACAGGCAGAAATCCAATATGGACTGGTACCGGTGCGGGAGCTTGTTTTGTCTTTTCAGGATGAAATGCCCCTTTTCAAAACCTGTGCCAGCCGGATTTTGGCAGGGGAGAGCTTTCCAACGGCCTGGAAGCAGGCCGTACAGGAACAGGGAGGGGAGGACAGGGGCTTCCTGCTGGAATTTGGCAAGGGACTGGGGACAACCGGGCTGGAGGGGCAAATGGCCCATGTCAGGCTTTATCAGGAGCTGACGGATGCCAGACTCATGCAGGCAAGAAAAAACTGTGAGAAAAAAGGAAAGCTGTACCGGCAGCTTGGATTTTTGGGAGGTGCTGCCCTTGCCCTTGTGCTGTGGTGAAAGGTAGGGCCGAAACGGGAGGTATGAAAACATGGACGTAGACCTGATATTCAAAATCGCCGCAATTGGGATTATTGTGGCGGTGCTGAACCAGCTTCTCATTCGTTCCGGCCGGGAAGAGCAGGCAATGATGACCACGCTGGCCGGTTTGATTGTGGTTTTGATGATGATTATCCAGCAAATTGACACGCTGTTTCAAACCATCAAATCCCTGTTTGGATTATAGTTATGGATATAGCGGCAATTGGAGGGCTGGCGCTTGCAGCGGCGGCGCTGTGTGCCCTGTTAAAACGGTATCATGGAGAATATGCGCTGCTGATTAGTGTGGGAGCCGGGATTCTGATTGTGATTCAGATGTTTTCTTCCCTCATTCCCATTGTCCATGAAATCCAAACCCTGTCGCAGCAGGCAGGAATCGCTTCGGAATATGGTGAGGTTTTGTTTAAAGCGGTTGGCATTTGCTTTTTGGCCCAGTTTGCCGGTGATGCCTGCCGGGATGCAGGAGAAACGGCGCTGGCTTCCCGGGTGGAAACGGCGGCAAGGCTTGCCATGACGGCGGCGGCGCTTCCGCTGTTCCAGCAGCTGGCCGAAATGGCGCTGACGCTGATTGGCGCAGGAGCTTGAAAGGAGGGGACGTATGAAACGGGGGATAGTGGCAGCCGCCGCTGCACTGGTTTTGCTGATGGTTCCCGTGTCGGCAGCAGAAACCTTTGACAGTGAGCTGTATGAAGAACAGATGGAGGAAAGCGGTGCTTCCGATTTAATGGATTCCCTTCCTCCCGAAACCCAGGAACTTCTTCGGGAGCTGGGAATTGAAGGGATAGGCTGGGAAGAAATCGCTTCCGTAGAGCCGAAGGGCTTTTTTGAAGAGTTGGGGGACATATTTACCCAGGGAATCGCACAGCCGGCAGCGGCAGCGGCTGCCATTATGGGTGTGATGGTATTGTGTGCTCTGGCCACTGGGATGGGAATTTCCATTGGCAACCGGCAAACTGAAAGTATATTGGCGATTGTGGGGACGCTGTGTGCATGTACGGTCATTGCACCGCCAATTGTTTCCTGTATCAGCCAGGCTACCGCCCTGGTTCAGGGAGCAGGGGCTTTTTTGCTGGCCGGCGTTCCGGTAATTGCCGGGCTGCTGGCCGCCTGCGGGCAGCCGATTTCGGCCAGCGGTTGGACAATCTTTTTGCTGGCGGCGGGGAATGGGGTATCGTTTCTGTCAGCAGCTGTACTTATGCCGGTTATGAATATTTTTCTGGGATTTTCGCTGGTATCGGCAATTTCGCCGGAAATCCGGCTGACAAGCCTGTGCACGGTTTTTGCCAAAACAGTCCGCTGGCTGCTGACGCTGACTGTCACCATTTTTACAACGCTCCTTTCAGCCCAGAGTATGATTACCGCATCGGCGGACGGGGCTGCCGTAAAGGCCACCAAAATGCTTGCCGGGTTTGTCCCGGTAGTCGGCGGTGTGTTGGGGGATGCCATGGGAACGGTGCAGGGCTGTGTCAAGCTGCTCAAGTCGGGAGCCGGTGCTTTTGGGCTGCTGGCGGCGCTGTGCCTGTTCCTTCCGGTGTTGATTCGCTGCCTGTTGTGGATTCTTTGCTGTACGTTGTGTGCCGCAGGAGGTGACCTTTTGGGTTTGTCGGAAATTTCCGGTGTGCTTCGGGCATCCAGCCAGGTGCTGCAAACGTTGGTGGCAGTAGTAGTCAG
>DYBQ01000091.1:0-9151 GCA_019418545.1 Clostridiales bacterium
TTATGCGGTTTTTTCGTTTTTGTTTTCGGACAAAAGAGGACGAAAAAAGACGGAAAAAAGGGCAAAACGCTTAGACCAGCTTAGACCAAAGCTTAGACTAAACGGAGACTGGATTGGCGCATGCCCTCATTATAGCCAATAAATGCACATGAATTTTATTGCAAAACAAATATTTTATCGTTTCGCACAAGAATGGAAAAAAGAAGGGATAAAGAGCACTTCTTTTTGCCCATTCCCGCCACGGAATTTAATTCTAGACTGTTTGTATCAGGTATTCGTAAAAAATAAGGGCAGAGTGGAATTACTCCACTCTGCCCTCAATCTGTTTAATCAGGTTTTGCTTTGGAAAGTGCGCGCTCGCTGTCACTCGCACCCTTTGTTGTCGGGTCATTTACCACGCCAAGCAAAGCAAGTATGCCAAACACTGTACCCACAATGCCAAGCACTTGCTCTTGAATCGCACTAAGATCCAGGTTCAGTCCAAACATGGCGCATATCTGTTGTACCAGCAGAAATGCCATAGGAATCAGCGTAACCCAAAACACCTTATTCTTAATTCGTACAAGCCAGTTGATTTTCATATGTGTTCACCCTCCTTTTCCTCACATGGGAATACCAAGCTTTAACATCACAAAACCTACACACCCGGTAAGCACCAGCAAGATGATTTTATCTATCACAGAATCCCAACGCTTTGCTGGCCGGTCTTTTAATTCGGTTATTGTACTCAGCGCTTTTGCAAGCTCAAGGCTCATTTCATCCAGCTTTTTCAGAATGTTGTTATACTGTTCTTCCCGGCGCGAATTAACCTGTTCCATTAGGCCCACGCGCTTAAACAGTTCTTCATGCGTCTTTCTGGAATTTTGCTTATATTCATCAAATTGCTTTTCAATCATTTCGGCTTTGGCAAGTCCAATGCAGTCGCGTGCAGGGTCCAAAATACATTTCGGCATCTCAGCCATAAAGCATTACACCTCCCGGACATATTCACCACTTACCCAGCCATCAATACCAGATTCATCATTGTCAATGAAATACCAGCCATCATACTTCTGCAAAACAGTAAACACTTCACCACGTTTTACACTATCTACCTGTTTATACGGGTCCGTGCCAGGTCCAGTACGTACACGCAAAGAGTCTGTAACAACTTCTACTTTCAGCGGTTCAGGGTCTGCCGCCACGCATTTCAGTTTAAGTGTATTGGCCTTCCCCTGAAGCTGCACCTGATCACCAGAGCTTACAGGGCCAACCAGCAATGCACCATCACGCTCTTTAATCAGGTCGTCACCCAGCAGAAGTTCTTCTTTGCAATATTTCTTCAGCAAGAAAATGTCTCCAGAGCTCAGGGCGCCTTTGTCAGAGAAAATTTTCACAACACAAGGGTTGCCCGAAAACGGTTTTACCGGGTTCAAGGCCTCCCCATAAATGCCCACAGCATTAGAGATTTCCGCATAAGCGGTAGGGTCCAGGCCACGTCCAGAGCGTGTGGCACGCACTTCAAAATGTACATGCTCAATAGGCGGGTTTGCGTAAGCCGCATTTCCGGTGTTGCCCATAATTGCAAGCGCGTCGCCTGTCTTAACCTTCTGCCCAACTTTTACAAGCAGCTTTTTGTTGTGGCAGAAATACAGATAGTTCACCGCGTCCGGCGTCTGGTTTGCATCCAACTGTACGCATACATACCATCCCCATTCCCATGTCAGGTTGGAATGATTGGTAATAATGGTTGCAGTCACCACCTTACCGGAAATGCTCTTGCCCTTATAAGCCGGCATACGCACAGTGGTATCATCCATGCCCACAATGTCAATGCCGCCATGCCAAGTTTTGCCGCCACCGCGTGTATAGCCCCAACGGGAATAACCAAACGGAACCTGATTTCTTCCTTTGAAAATCATAAGATTACTTCCTTTCCGCCCTTTCGGGCAATAAAAAGCGCCCTCCGAATAAGAAGGACGAAAAAATGGATGCTTAATATGTGCCGCAGTCAATAGACGTGTGGAGTCTGGTATATACGCCAGAACCAGTGCATCGGTACAGCTCATATACTGTACCTCCTCCATCTTCGTCAGTCAGTTCCTTGGCCCACACATCTCCCAGCAATTGGTTTTCCGGCTGCGTAGGGGAGAAGATAATCTGCTTTGTATTGTTGGCAAGATATTCCTGATACTGCTCCTGATACCATCGTTGCATAGCAATCACTGCATCGCGAAGCTTATTGTAGTCAAGCGCTGAGAGTTGGGAATCTTTCAATTCAGGGTGCTCTGCTATAATGTCATATGCACCCTGCATATCTCCGGCTGCCATTTTAGCGTAACATTCTTGTACCCACAAAACAGTTTCAGAAGATGGGTCAGTTTTCTTAGCAAACGTATCAATCGCACCCGGGAAGTTTGTCCCAGATAAATCAGGGTATTTTTCACTCATTGGAACCACCACCTCATACAATGATAAAGGGATACAGAGGGTAAAATTTAATAGCGTTCACACTCATTATTCCACTCATCAAATCCCCACTGATGCTTTTGGTTATGTACTGCTTCTTCACCCCAGTACGCAGACTGGTAAATTCTATTTTCTGATTCACGTCAAGAAACGGTACAGTAATCATCGTAAACTCCGTCTGCTCCTGCAATCGAGTGCTTTTCCAAACTTCATATTCGGCGCGCTGTTGCGCAAGCTCACTTGAATAAATGTTTTCAAATTCGCCACCAGAAAGCGGTTGACGAATATCGTTTTTGTTTTCTTCACTCCACATTTCCTGTATTGCATAGGGGCTGTCCGGGTTGTATCGATAGGTTATTGTTTCGCAAGCTTCATATTCGTCTTTGTCATAAGCTTTCTGTTCATCTGTCATCATAAAGGCAATTTCCTTGCACACTGCATGCACTTGAGGCTCTCCAAGGAAAAGAAGCCTTTCGTTAGATTTTGCGCCCTCTTCGCTGCGGTCGTATCGATACTTCAATACATACAATTTGTCTTTTCTCATGACACCCGCCTCTATTGGGCTTCCATCCTCATATAGCACCGGCATTTCTGCACTTTTCTTTTGCTCGCCCTCTTCAGTCTCTACCATGAAAGCGACTATCTGCTCTGCTACAGAATCAGCAGGCGGCTTTACTTGTATTTTCATGTTCAGAGCAATATCAGTTGGGTCAAACACTTTGGCAATTTCTTTGTCATCTGGCATGAATGTCATAACATTCCCATCCACAGTTCCAGAGGAAAGTCCTGTATCGGCGTCAATACACGCGCCATATAAGTCGGCTACGTTATATATTTCAGTGTATGGTATTAAAGTGGGTTCGCCAATTATCAGGGGGTGCATGTGCTCATCATCCAGCACACAGTCATCGCTTTCCAGCGTCGGAATTTCTTGAAACACAAAAGTCCCATCCGTATCAAAAAAGGCTTCCCAACCAGGATACAGCTCCATAATCTGCGTAATTTTAGCCCACACGGAGGTTTCTATCCCAAACTCCATATCATATGGAATTACATCAAACTCCGCAATATTTGCCCCATCGGCCGAAGCAGAGGCGCGTTGCCACGTATCAATACGATACTTGGATAACCCTGCCTCTTGAGTGATAAGCTTTATTAGCGAGCCTCGTATACTGGCGCCCTCTTCAATCTTTGTTACAAGCCCACGCACATATCCATTTCTTGTGCCGTCCAGCCATCCGCACAAATCAATACAGGAAAGCGTAAGTATAGAAGTTACGCTGTCCCAATCATATTGCCCGTCAGAAAGAGCATAAGTACCCATCAAATACCATGCCGGGTCTCCCATTGGCCGCGCATATCCTACATAAACACGCAGAAACTTATCAAACCATGTTCTGGCTTCATCTCCAATATCAAAAGTAGAATCTGTTACCACCAAAGATATTGACATCGTTCGTCTCACAGAAGATTCTGCATCAATAGAATACGAACAGCTGCTTGCTTCTCCGCTCAAATCGTCTATTACACGAAGTTGCTTATCCAAAAGTTCTATCCTGCAATTTATCTGTTTATTTGGAATCAAAAGTAAATCGTAATCTTCCTTCATGGGGGCATAAGTAGCCATGTGTTACACCCCCCAATCCTGAAATATCCCGTTCTTTACAAGGTCTTGTTGCGAAGATGCATTGCCTATTTCAGTAATCTCCCAGGTCATCAGTTCAATGTCCTGTGGTTTTTGCTGGGAAATAACCGGTGGGGAAGTAACTCGCGCCAGCCACATATTCCCATCATTGGTCCGAAATACCTTTGGCTTTCCGTTATGAAGCCACTCTGCTATATCCTTCCGGTACAATACATTTTCATGCAATGTCTTGTCTGGGTCATAAAAGAAAGCTTCTATAGGTATCGTGTAGTAGTTATTTTCTCCATTTTCTATTACAAACGGATATCTTCCAGCCAGTGTGCCCACCACAGAAGTTTTGGCATTCTTCGCCTTGTCGCTGATGGTTACATTGTATATTGTGCCTTCCACACGCCGATCGTCTGAAATATGCAACCCCTCAAAGTTGGCACAATACTTTACGGTGTTAAATTTTCCCTCGTTTAGCCCAGTCACTGGAATCACAGCATATTCCACTTCGGCACCACTCGCCGCCCAAATATCCTGAACATGAAAATAAAAGTCTTCCAGCTCGTTAATCTCAATTTGGAAAAGCGTTATCCAGTTACCGCCAGGGTCGCGCCGCTTAATGCGTATCTTGTCAACCGTGGCCACCGTATAATCTGTATTCCCGGCATTCAAGTCTCCTTCAAACTTAGCATCAAATGCGGTATCCTCATTCCAATCATCAGTAAACTCCGTTGTGTAGTCGGAATCGGCCTCATTGTCGCCACGAAGTCTATCAAAAATGCCATTCGATATTGTTACTTCCGTAAGTTCTTCCGGTCTGTTTGGAATACAGAATAAAGCGCCCGGCGAAGCAAAGAAGTCTGTTCCAATTAAAAACATCATTCCACCTCCGCAAGCTTCACTGTGTAAAAGCCGCCTTTCCTTCTTATCCACATGTGCAGCTTTTGGCCTTCCTGCGGCACAGGCAGGTAATTGCTCAATGTCACAGTCTCTATATCAGTAAATACCACATATTCTATATACACGCGCGGCTGGTTTCCAAACTGCTCAAAATTCCCTTTCATATAGCGCAATACATGCCGTTGCCCAGAGGCAGAAACCATCTCCAAAATGCTCTTGCCCTCATTAAAGTTCTGTCCCAGTATTTTTATGGTAAAGTCATCTTCCAGTCGAAATCCAGATGGGAATTTCACATAGGCGCCATCTTCTATCAGGTCAACCTTTTCACCATCAATGAATATGGGTTCTTTATCACCAGTCTCGCCTGTAACAACATCAATTTTAGAATCTATGTACGTAATGCCAGAGCAAGCATCATGGCTCACATCAAGCAGGTTGTACACAACAGCTTTTCCATACTGCACGAGAAACGTAACAGGCGTTATTTCCACAGGTGTGCCAGATACGGTTTCCCCGGTTATACGCAACTCATATTCATTCTCATTCTCAAGACCATATATCATAAAGTTCATGGAGTTGTACGCATATAATCTTCCAGTGTCAAATATGATTTTCCCGTTCATGTCTGTAACAATGCCTGTATATACAGAAAGTGGATCTCCCTGTTCTTGCGAATAGGCAAGCTGCACAACATACGAAGAATTCTTTATTGTCTGCCCGCTTGTAATGTTTGCCGAAAGCTTCGGCGTAGAATAGCACTCAAAATCTACATACCCAGAGGGTTCACTTTTCTGCCCGCTTACGTCATAAACATAAAGTTGTGCCACATAATATTTCCCGTTTTCAAGTCCTGCCCCAGCCGGTATCATAACAGACGTTCCAGTTGTTTCCACTTTGGACTCATACACTTTGGTAAAAGCTGTGTCATTGGTATACACAACAATTTCAGCTGCCGATATTATCGTCTTCACTGTAAACGTAAAGGTTATATCTTTCGTGGCGTCGCACAGGCTGGGTTTCACCAGTACAGGTTTCATATTTCTTCACCGCCTCCTTGTGCCTCATTCCCAAAAATATCTTCCAGCACAGCGTCTATTTCTTCATTCGTAATTTCCGTAGTGTCTGTGCTCTGATATTTCAACTCAGAAAACCGGTGTATTCCATCACCATATTTCACACCCACTCCATCCACAACACACATCTCATTCAAGAGGGGAACAGGGTCGTATTTCATCCATTGCGCCTCCGAGTCAAGTCGTGGGCAAATACGAACATTCAAATCTTCCTGTTCTGGCACAGGGGACGGTAAATCTTCTACTGTAACAGTGCAGCTCCCGCTTATTCCATTGGTGGAAGTAGCTGTTATCTCTGCCTGCCCCGCCATCATGGCTCGCACGGTTCCGTTCTCTACTGTGGCAATACCTTCCGGCTCCACACTCCAGCTCAGTGTTTTGTCAGATGCATTTTCAGGAGATATAACAGCAGAAATAATCCCCGTCTCACCCGTCCTTAAAGAAAGGGAAGAAGGGGAAAGTGCAACACCTGTCACAGGCGTTATAACACTTTCTTTTGCAAGTCCATTATAACCATTCCATGTGATGTAGGGCTCAAGGTCTATATATCCATGGTTTACGTCGCATGCCCCGCTGGTTACGCCCGGCACTGTTGCTCCGCCATACTGCCATATTCCATAATTCAATTGGCTGGTTGTTTGTGACGTATAGTGCGCAAGCCATAGCGGATAATCCGATAAAGCTGCTGCGTCAATATAGGTGTAAGACCAATAGTGCCCGGTATAAAGCCCTGGGTAAAATCCCCCACTTAATAGTTTTTCAAACCCGTGCCGGCAAAGCTCTGTGTTCCGCGCCTTTCCGTTGCTTTGAATATACGGGTCCTCAAAATCCAAATAAATAGGGTACTCATATTTGTATTTGGTCAAAACAGTGTATGCTTTTTCTATCTCAGCATCCAGCGTGGCTTCATCCTTGGCGTAGGTATAAATATAAGCGCCCACTTTCATGCCGGCAGCTTTTGCGTTTACTATATTCTGCTCAAAATAAGGGTCAACATAAATGGAAGAACTGGTAGATACCACCCGAATTAAAGCAAACTCATACCCTGCGTTTTTCACCTGGTTCCAGTCCACGTTACCCTGATATTTTGATACATCTATCCCTTCGCTGCGGTATTTAACCCATGTGTTTGTAACCAGTTTTATTCTGTTCTTCTCATAAGCCGCATAATATTCTGTTCCATCTATTTGAAATTTCAGCCAAGTATACCCGTTATATGGCTCCGCAGATATTTCAGAAGGGAAGTACATCACGTTGTTTGGAAGATACCCAACCACATCATAAACATCAGTCGAATAAAAGTATTCACAGTGAGGGCTTATAGCAATAAAATAACTGCCTTCATTCAATGGCATCATATTCAAAGCCATACACATCCCTCCCGTCAGTTCAAATAACTTGCGGCACTCCCGCCTCGCAGAACATATACTTTACTGTTTCGTAAAACAGTCTGCCCGTCTACTAAATCATCCACATACACCGGAATGGCCGGTTTATTTTTGATGTAAGAAGGGTCTTCTTTATCTTCCTGTGCCCAATCTGCCTGCACCGGGTCAGCCATGCTGTCTATTTTGTCTTTATAGTCATCCGTAAAGTCATTTGTCGAAAGCCCTTTCCCGGCCTCAATATCCACCTTTCCGCGCAGGGCGGTTTCCATGGCTTCCTGTGAAACCTTGTCCTCAATAGAAGATATGGCCTGCGCAAGCAATTCGTCCAAATCGCTTTGCGATACTTTATCTTTAAAAGCAAGGGCGCGCAGGGCGTTCATATCGTCAACCATCTTGTTGGTAATCCTGTCCAACACAGTCTTGTTACTGTGAATATGCCCGCGCTGGCTGTCCGTAGGGTCAAGGTAAGAGCCCGTTTTCGGAATAATAAAGGTGTTGCTGATGTTGTTCTGCGGTATGGTTATCGTCACAAAATCCCCCAGGTTAAAGTCCGCCGAGGGGTAGCCCTTTGCGTTCACACGCTGCCCATTAAAGGCAACAATATACCGGTGGTTTTCCTCTTTCGAAACCACTTGCGCAATATACGATTTGTCAAACCTCGCCTTCTCAAGCTTGTAGTCTATCGCGCGGTTTATTTGCTCGGCCAGTTGCTGAAGGGCCTTATTGTTTGAACTCTTTTGCTTCAATGCAACACCTCCAGATATAAAAAATCCCCTCCACCGAAAAGGCGAAGGGGAGAATACAGCATTTTTTGAACTTGACATGCAAAACACTGCAATATACAATAAAAAAAGACGGAGAACCACGTTGAATTTTTGTCCCGTTTTATAGGCGTTATATAGGACATTATATAGGCGGTGCCCTCACCATCCTCAATGCATAAGTAGGAGAGGAGGGCCGTGTATTTCTTGATACTTATCTTTGCGGGTAGACCATCCACAAGGTAGGTGTTGCAGATGACTGAGCTTATAATGAATGTTATTTGCTTAACGATTCTCTTATCGATTATTCGCGAAATAAAGAAATAAACCGCCTACTTGAACTAGGCGGTTTATGAGTTCCGGGCGTTAAGCCCCTATTCGTATCCACCGAGGCACCGTCTATTATGGCTCCTCGTCTATTTTTATTGTATGCATGTTTTGCTGGAAAATCAATAGAATTCTTTTGACTTTTTCGCATTTGTATTGACATTCCTGTGCCTTTTTAAGACAAATACGCCCTTTTATTGACAAAATCGCGGGTGCTTGCCTATAATAAAAATATGCAGTGAGAGGCACCGTTGAACTTTTCTCATTCATAGACGGCTCAGGCGGTTACTTTCCTTCCCATATATCCACCGGGGAGGAAGTGTAAAATTTTCTTTTTATATATCCTCTTCCAAGGCTTGCTTGCAAGCAGAGGGGAGGTGATGCGATGTACGTTACTTATTCTGACATGTTCCAGTTTGCGCTGGTCATCGTTGGCGTAGCTAAGCTGATTATCGCGTTGCTGAACTTCGAATCTTCGAAGAGCAGAAAAAATAAAAAGAAATAACCGCCCTCTCTCTCCAAAGTTGGCGGTTATTTCTTAACCAAAACATTAGGGGAGTAACCGTCTGGTTGCCTCTCACTGCTTATATTATACTTTAAGCCATCCAGCTTGTCAATGCG
>DYBQ01000091.1:9161-9800 GCA_019418545.1 Clostridiales bacterium
AGAGAAAACAGGAAAGAAAATGCCTTTCCCATCGGACAAACTTCGTTTTTACCTTGCCTTTATTATAGCACCTTTCGCAGTCCTCATAAAGTTCTAAAAGCAGCCGCCCCGTCATCCGGCAGGGCGGCTTTTCTCTTTAGTTCTTTCTCAGCTTTTGAATCATAATGGCCGGCAGCTCCTTCACCAGCGCATCCGCAAATGCGCCCGTGTCGTTCACGCCATACATCCGTATGTCGCCAAATGTGAACCGAAATTCCTCGCTTGCAGCAGGACGAACAGGGGAGGCAAGCCCCGGCGCTACAATTCCTGCCAGCGCCTCCTGAACAAACCTCTGCGGGTTCTGCCCCATACTCCACAGGTTTTTCGTAATGTCTGCAGGTATCACACCCGTTCCTCTTTCAAACATTACGCTTCTCCCGCGTGCCGGCCGTATCACAAGCTCCTTGCCCGCGCCATCATCCACAACAGCGGGGCCCGCTGGGGCAGAAAGTACGCCTTTGGCATACGTCTCCGCCGTAACATAAACGCTTTGACCCTTCCCGCGCAGAACATTCGCATAATTATTGGCGGCATTGATGTCAGAAAATGTACCAAGGCGGTTCCCGCTGTAATCTTTAATAACATAGCGGCGTCTTGTGG
>DYBQ01000092.1 GCA_019418545.1 Clostridiales bacterium
GGTAAGGTCTATAAGCTGGGGCCATATAAGCAGCCTGAGAAAAAAGCGGCGGAACAACAAGACCCCCTTGCCCGGCTGGCGGAAGAAGCCAGAGAGGCAGGAATCCATGTTACTGAAAAAAAGTAGGAGGAATTGATATGAAGGCAAGATTACCCCAGGGATACGGCGGCGGCGTGAGTAATTTGCAGCAGCTGGCCCGTCAGGCTCAAAAACTGCAGGAGGACATGGACGAGCTGGCAAAACAGCTGGAAGAAAAAGAATATACTGCAACCTCCGGCGGCGGCGCTGTGACCGTGACCGTGACAGGAAAAATGGAGCTGAAGGCTGTTGATATGAAGCCCGAGGTCGTGGATGCAGAGGATGTGGAAATGCTGTCTGACATGATTATTGCAGCAGCTAACGAAGCTCTGCGCGCTGCTTCCACCGAGAAAAACGAGAAAATGGAGAAGCTGTCCGGCGGCCTGAATGTCCCGGGCCTGTTCTGATTCATGGCAGCCTATCATGTAGCGCCGCTGGAAACGCTGGTTGAACAGTTTGAAAAACTGCCGGGAATTGGCCACAAAACTGCCCAGCGGCTGGCATACTATATCTTAGGGGTTCCAAAAGAAGAGGCGGAAAAGTTTTCGCAGGCGATTTTGGAAGCTCACGAAAAAATCCATTATTGCAGGGTTTGCTGCAACCTGACAGACGAAGAGCTTTGTCCGGTGTGCCGCAGCAATACCCGGGACAAGTCGGTCATCTGTGTGGTGGAGGACCCCCGGGATGTGTTTGCGCTGGAGCGTACCAACGAGTTCAACGCGACCTATCATGTGCTGCACGGCGTAATTTCCCCACTGAGCGGCATCGGCCCCGACCAGCTGCATATTAAAGAGCTGCTGGCACGGGTGGCAGATTCCCAGGTGAAGGAAGTGATTATGGCCACCAATCCCACGGTGGAAGGGGAGGCAACGGCCATGTACATTTCCCGTCTGCTCAAGCCCATGGGGATTCGGGTAACCCGGCTTGCCTATGGGATTCCTGTGGGCGGCGATTTGGAATATGCCGATGAAGTAACCCTGTCCCGCGCCATTGAAGGCCGCCGGGAGCTGTAAAACCAATTTTATAAAACAAAAGGGCTTCCCTTGCCGTTTAAGATGGCAATGGGAAGCCTTTTTATGTCAGGATGGATGGGGCTATCGGTTTCGCCGAAGGGTAAAGCCGTCCACTTCTTTGTGATGCAGATATACGTTTTGTACCAATCCATATCCAAAATAGAGGCAGGCTGCCGAAGAGCCGCCGGCACTGAAGAAGGGGAGCGTTACGCCCATAACCGGCAGGATGGCCAGGCACATGCCGATGTTAAAAATGGCCTGGGAAGCAATCATCCCAAAGAAACCCATGCAGATATAGGTACCCAGCGGGTCACGGGAAACACGGGCATTGTGGATAACCCGAATGAGCAGCAGCACCAGCAGGGCAATCAGCAGTACACAGCCGATAAAGCCCAGCTCTTCTCCGGCCACGGAAAAGATAAAGTCGCTTTGCTGGAAGGTAACACGGTTGCTTTCCACCCGGGGGCCTTCAAACAGGCCGCGGCCCCACAGCTGGCCGGAGCCAATGGAAATCCTGCCCTGATATTGCTGATAGCCGTCTCCCCGGGCCACTATTGGGTCATCAAGATTATAAACGGCTGTAAACCGCTTCTTTTGATATTCCTCCAAAAAGTATTTCCAGGCCAGCGGGGCGGCAATGAGGATGGCCCCAAACAGGCCGGCAAAATAACGGAGCTGTACGCCTGCAACAAAGGACATGGCAAGGAACATACAGAAAAAAATAACCGCCGCACCAGTATCGCCCTGGAGCACACAAAGCCCCATGGGAATGAGGGCATGGACGCCAAGCAGCGCCACATGGATGAATTTTTTCATCAAATCTCTTTCTTTTAACACGGAAAGATGCTTGGCAAAGGTTACCATAAAGGCGATTTTTACCAGCTCCGAGCTTTGGAAGGTGGTAAATCCCAGGCTAATCCACGCTTTTGCGTTTACGCCGTCATCGTTTTGAATGGAAATTCCGAAAAGAAGGGTATAGACCATTAAAAAGATACTAAACCCGGCTACAAGATACCAAAAGCTGGCAATGGCGTTATAATCAATCAAAGTCAAAATCCACGCGCCGACAAGCCCCAGGACAATTGCCATCAGCTGGGTTTTAAAATAGTTGGAATCGGATGCACGGGAAACACTTTTCAGCAGCAGAAGGCTGTATGCAGAAATGACCATAATCAACAGGAAAAGGAACTTATCCATATCCTTGATATATTGCCAGATACGTCCGAAAAATCTTGTCAATCTCATTTCTCCTTTCTAAGAATCAAGCTGCGGCCCTCTTTGGGCAAGGTGGAACATTACGCTATTCGGAAATATCACACTTTACCTACGAAATTATAGCACACTCCCGCCGCAACGGCAAACAAAAACCGTTTTTTCCTGGGGGCGGCAAGCAAAATTAACAGAATATCCACAGGTTTTTCTCCAAAAGGGCGTTTTTGTTTCGTTTGCGCTAAAGTTTCTTGGGTTTTCCCAGGGAAAGAATTGATAAATTCCGTGGATTTGGTATAATATAAGAATCTTATGTTTTTAAGAGAGGGAAACGACATGGAAAACAATATGGTCCGCACTCGCTTTGCACCCAGCCCCACCGGCTTTATGCACGTGGGAAATCTGCGTACTGCCCTGTTTGAATATCTCATTGCCAAGTCGCAGCATGGGCAGTTTGTCCTGCGCATTGAAGATACCGACCAGGAACGGCTGGTGGAAGGCGCTGT
The DNA here is from genome assembly GCA_019418545.1 of Clostridiales bacterium. Taxonomy (GTDB): domain Bacteria; phylum Bacillota; class Clostridia; order Oscillospirales; family Acutalibacteraceae; genus Heritagella_A. The sequence goes on from DYBQ01000092.1 coordinate 2,807, forward strand.
GGATGTGATTTATGACACTCTGAAGCAGGTAGGCCTCCAGCACGACGAAGGCCCTGATTTGGGCGGCGAATACGGCCCCTATGTCCAAAGCCAGCGCAAGGGTTTGTATAGGCCCTATGCAGAGCAGCTGGTCCGGGAAGGAAAAGCCTATTACTGCTTCTGCACCAAGGAGCGGCTGGATTCCCTGCATGACGAGCACGGAATCGGCGGCTATGACCGTCATTGCCGTGATTTGCCCCAAGAGGAAGTACAGCGGCTGCTGGATGCCGGGGTGCCTTATGTAATCCGGCAAAAAATGCCCACCGAAGGCGCAACCACCTTCCATGATGCGGTATTTGGCGACATTACCATTGAAAACAAGGAGCTGGAGGACCAGATTCTGCTCAAGTCCGACGGCTATCCTACCTATAACTTTGCAAATGTCATTGACGACCATCTGATGCACATTACCCATGTGGTGCGCGGATGCGAGTATCTGACTTCTACTCCAAAGTATAACCTATTGTATGAGGCTTTCGGCTGGGAAGTCCCCACCTATGTCCATTTGCCCCTGATTATGGGCAAGAACGAGGATGGCTCTGTCAGCAAGCTCTCCAAGCGCCACGGCTCCACCAGCTTTAATGGCTTGGTAAAAGAAGGCTATTTGCCCGAAACCATTGTAAACTACATTGCCCTTTTGGGCTGGTGCCCCAAGGATAACCGGGAAATCTTTACGCTGGCCGAGCTGGCGGAGAACTTCTCCATTGACGGCATCAGCAAGGCGCCGTCCGTGTTCGACTATGAGAAGCTGGCCTGGTTTAACGGCGAATATCTCCGCGCCAAAACCCCCGAGGAGTTTACCGCTTTGGCAATGCCCTATTATCAGCAGGTGTTTGGAGATACCCAGGCTGACTGGGCGGTGCTCACCTCTATTTTGCAGCCCCGTGTGGTGCGCCTCACCGATATTCCCGGAATGATTGGATTTTTGAAAGAGCTGCCGGAGTATGACAAAGAGCTGTTCATCAACAAAAAGAGCAAGGCAAACCTTGAAAACGCCCCGGTTATGCTGAAAGCCGCCATCGAAGCCCTGTCCGCGCTGCCCGAGTGGAACGTGACCGCGATTCACGACCGCCTGATGGAGCTGGCAAAAGAGCTGGAAGTGAAAAACGGCACCCTGCTGTGGCCGGTGCGTATTGCCGCAGCCGGTATGCAGGTGACCCCCGGCGGCGCCATGGAGATTTTGGCCATTTTGGGCAGAGAGGAATCCCTGCGCCGGCTGGAGCTGGGCCTTGCCAAGCTGTAAAAACGCCGATTCCTCTGCCTCCCTCATTGAGGAAGGTGGCACGCCACCAGCGTGACGAAGGGAGTTAAGACGCCCGTTTCCTGATTCTCACTTTTGGGGAACAGGGGAAGGCTGTATCAGGAACAGGAAAGGATTGAAAATATGAGCGAAGAAAAGAAAGAAGGCATGGAGGAAGTCGTTTCCTCCAACTTCATCGATGATTTTATTATAGAGGATTTGGCCGAGGGCGGCCGCTGCGAAGGGATGCAGGTTCACACCCGTTTTCCACCCGAGCCCAACGGCTATCTGCACATCGGCCATGCCAAGGCCATCTATATTGACTTTGGCACCGCAGAGCGCTTTAAGGGTATTTGCAACCTGCGTATGGACGACACCAACCCTACCAAGGAAGACACCGAGTATGTAGACGCCATCAAGGAGGATATCCACTGGCTGGGCTATGACTGGGACGACCGCTTCTATTATGCGTCCGATTATTTTGAGCAGATGTATGATGCGGCAGTCAGCCTCATCAAAAAGGGTCTTGCCTATGTGTGCGAGCTTACCCCCGAGCAGATGCGGGAAAACCGCGGCGATTTGACCACCCCGGCCACCAGCCCCTATCGTGACCGGCCTGTGGAGGAGAGCCTTGATTTGTTTGCCCGGATGCGTGCCGGCGAATTTGAGGACGGCAAAATGACCCTCCGCGCCAAAATTGATTTGGCTTCCGGCAACTTTAACATGCGTGACCCGGTGATTTACCGGATTAACCACATGTCCCACCACCGCACCGGCGACAAGTGGTGCATTTATCCCATGTATGACTTTGCACACCCCATTGAGGACGCTTTGGAGCACATCACCCACTCCCTGTGCTCTTTGGAGTTTGAGGACCACCGTCCCCTGTATGACTGGGTAATCGCCAATGTGGATTTGCCCTCCAAGCCCCGCCAGATTGAATTTGCCCGTCTGGGCATTAACAACACCGTGATGAGCAAGCGCAAGCTGCGCGCACTGGTGGAAGGCGGATATGTGAGCGGCTGGGACGACCCCCGTATGCCGACCCTGTGCGGACTGCGCCGCCGCGGCTACACCCCGGCCTCCATCCGCAGCTTTAGTGAGCGCAACGGCGTTTCCAAGGTGAACAGCACCGTGGAATACAGCTTTTTGGAGCACTGCCTGCGGGAAGATTTGAACATCAACGCCCAGCGCGTGATGGGCGTTCTGCGTCCCCTCAAGCTGATTATTACGAACTATCCCGAAGGAAAGACAGAAACCTTCGAGGTGGAAAACAACCCCAACCGTCCCGAAGATGGAACCCGCACCGTTACCTTCTCCCGTGAGCTGTGGATTGAAGAGGACGACTTTATGGAAGAGCCGGTAAAGGGCTATTTCCGCCTGTTCCCCGGCAATGAAGTGCGTCTCAAAACCACTTATATTGTCCGCTGCACCGGCTGTGAGAAGGACGAAAACGGAAAAGTCACGACAGTCTATGCCGAATACGATTCCGAGTCCCGCGGCGGCAACCCGGCAGACGGCCGGAAGATTAAGGGCACCATCCACTGGGTCAACGCTGCTGATGCATTGGATGCGGAAATCCGTCTCTATGATAACCTCTTTACCGTGCCCGACCCGGATGCCGGGGATTTTCTCGAGGTATTGAACCCCGACTCCCTCAAGGTGCTGGAAAATGCCAAGGTAGAGCCTTCTCTGGCTTCTGCCAAGCCGGGCGATTCCTTCCAGTTTATGCGTCAGGGCTACTTCTGCGTGGACAACAAGGACAGCACGCCGGAGCATTTGGTGTTCAACCGCTCGGTTTCTTTGAAAGACAGCTTTAAGCCGAAAAAGAAATAAGAGATAACAAAAAAGGCCGCCTGCTTCTGAAAAACAGAAAGCAGGCGGCTTTTTGTCAAAATTAAATTTTTGCAAGGGATGCGTTTTTATAGGTTTCGTCATCGGTAACTTCCCGAATCACATGGAGCTGGGGCGGGAAATGGATTTCGGCGGATTCATCACTCAGTTCAATTTCCACAATGGCTTTGTCCTGCCAGAAGGGGTATACATCGATTTCAAAATACTGGCTGTCATAGGTCAGGCAATAGCGGTTTTTGCGGATTTGGCGGCGGGAGGTGTCTGCCAGCATCAGCTTTTCCAAATATTCTTCTTTGGAAAGCCTGCATTCAATTTCCACCCGCTTTACGTCAGAAACCAGGCGCTTGGTGGTTTGATAATAGACATAGTGGCCGTTAGAGCCCCTTTGCCGCACCCGGGTTTCGTCCCCCTCGGGAGCTCTGAGATAGGTTTGGATAATTTCGATTTTCCGGCAGGCAGGATGGTTTTCCAGCCACTGCAGGTCGGGATATGCAATCAGATATTTCCGCTCAATCTCAAAAGGCTCGGGCTCACCCAAAAAAGAGGAAATCTCTGCAATCAGGCGTTTCATTTTATTTTCAAAGCCTGTGGAGTTGTCAATCACCCGCAAATGGGGATGCCCGGTCCAGGCAGAAATCAGCCGGTCATCCAGGGCAGCGGCCTGCTGGGGTGTTTCCGTCCGGGCGGCATTGTTGGCGGTGGTATAAAATTCTTCGGCGCCTTTGGCTGCCGTTACCAAATGGAATACTGCGTCATAGCTGTCCCGCAGCTCCACCTCGTTCAGGCACAGTGCCTGTAAAACCGCCGAAAATTCCTCGTCAGTCATATAAGCCCGGTTGTCCATGGCGCCCCGGTCGCATACAATCAGGAATTTTTCGCCTGGCATGGTTGTGGCAGCCATTTGAAAAATTTTTTCTTTTTCCAGCTGCAGCCGGAACTGGTGCTGCTGATAGTCTCCATTGCTGCTGCACGTCCAGGGGGCAATCCCGCCGCTGATAAGCTCGGTGGCCGTTTCGGAAACGAACAGCACAGTATAGCCCATATCAGAAAAGGTGTTTTGAATCCAGCTCATGGCGGTTGTTTTTCCGGCACAGGGGCCGCCGGTCAGTACGATTTTGTGAATTTGTTTCATACCCTCATCTCTCCTTGTCCGAACAGAACTTTTTGTTTCTGGTTCTGTGTATATTATACAAAATGTTACAAAGGACATCAAGATGTAACAGGAAATTAGAGTAAAAAAACAGGCTGTGGCTTACCATAAGACACAACCTGTTTTTATATAACGAAAGAAATATACAGCAGCAAAATTTTTATACGGCAGACGAAGCCGCTTTTTGCAGCTCCCGCACCACCCGGGCAATGGGAAGCCCCACAATGGTATAATAATCCCCGTCGATTCTGCGAACCAGCAAAGCGCCTTTTCCCTGAATCCCATAGGCTCCGGCTTTGTCGAGGGGCTCTTTGCTCAACACATAGCGGGCAATTTCCTCTTCCGTCAGCGGATAAAACTCGACTTTTGCCGTCTCGCAAAAAACGGTTTCTTTTCCGCCTTTGAGCAAGCACACGCCGGTATGTACCTGGTGGGTTTTTCCCGAAAGGGCGCGGAGCATTTGCCGGGCGTCCTCCTCGTTTTGGGGCTTTCCAAAAATCACCCCGTCCAAAGCCACAACGGTGTCGGCAGCCAAAACCAGGCGGTTTGGTGCGTCAATGGCCCTTGCTTTTTTTTGAGCCAGTAGCTGTACGGCTTCTTCCGGAAAAATTCCCTGGGGAAGGCTCTCGTCCACATCGGCGGCCTGGATGACAAAAGGGATTCCCGCCATTTCTAAAAGTTCCCGACGGCGGGGAGAGGCAGACGCAAGAATGATTGTTTCCATCAAATCCATCCTTTCCAAAAGGGCTTATGTCCCATGCTGCAAAAGCTGTTCCGCACAGCGGATGCCGTCTACTGCTGCCGAAATAATCCCGCCGGCATATCCGGCCCCCTCGCCGCAGGGATAAAATCCCCGGAGCACAGGCGACTGGCAGCTTTCATCCCGCAAAATCCGCACGGGGGAGGAGCTTCGGGTTTCGGTTCCCGTCAGCAGGGCATCGGGGAAGGCAAACCCGTGCAGGCGCTTGTCCATCAGGAGGATTCCCTGCCGCATGGACTCCGACACAAAATCAGGCAGGCAGTCTGACAGATTGCAGGGCGTTACACCGGGACGATAGGTGGGGGAGACAGAGCCTAAAAAAGTGCTGGGACGGTTTTTTAAAAAATCCTCCACCCGCTGCACCGGCGCCCGATATCCGCCGCCGCCCAGCCGGAAAGCCGCTTCTTCCAGCTTCCGCTGAAAAGCAATTCCTGCCAGAGGATGCTCGCTGCCAAAGTCTTCGGGAGAAACCCCTACCAAAAGGGCGGCATTGGCATTTTGCCCGTCCCGGGCCAGGCAGCTCATGCCGTTTGTCACAAGCCTCTCTTCTTCCGAGGCCGCCGCCACCACAAACCCGCCGGGACACATACAGAAGGTGTAGACGCCCCGTCCTCCGGTAACGCCCCCTTCGGGCAGATGCACCGCCAGCTTATAATCCGCCGCCCCCAGCGCCGGATGCCCCGCTGCCGGGCCATATTGGGCCTTGTCAATCAGGGCTTGGGGATGTTCAATCCGTGCGCCAACGGAAAAGGGTTTGGCCTGCATGGGCAGCCCGCTGTCATAAAGCATGGAAAAGGTGTCCCGGGCGCTGTGGCCAATGGCCAGCACCAGCGCGCCAGTGTCGATTCGGCCGGTTTCGCCGGTGGCTTTGCGATATTCCACGCCCATCAAATGGCCGTCCTTTGTTTGCAGGCCTGTCATAACCGTGTGGAACCACACCTCGCCGCCCAAAGAGAGAATCGTCTCCCGAATGGCTTTCACGGCTCCCGGCAGCCGGTCTGTCCCGATATGGGGCTTTGCGTCGGTGAGAATCTGCCGGGGCGCGCCGGCTTTTACGAATTCCTCCAAAACCTTCCGGGCTCTGCCGTCTTTGGTGCCGGTGTTCAGCTTGCCGTCCGAAAAGGTCCCAGCGCCGCCTTCGCCAAACTGGACGTTGCTTTCTGTGTCCAGCTTTCCGGTTTGCCAAAAATGCTCCACGTTTAGGCTGCGTTCCTCCACCGGTGCGCCCCGCTCCAGCACAATGGGGCGCTGCCCGGCCTGTGCCAAAATGAGGGCGGCAAATAGCCCCGCCGGGCCCAGCCCCACCACTACTGGCCGCTGGGAAAGGGGGTGGACAGCAGGAAGACGGTATTCATAAGGCTCGGCCTGCTGGATTTTTTTGTCCCGCAGCCGGGAAAGGATGCGTTTTTCCCCGTCCACCTCCACATCTGTCGTACAGATAAAATGGACGTCGTTTTTCCGCCGGGCATCCACGGATTTCCGGTATAGGGAAACGGATTGCAGGGCTTTTTCCGGCACTTTCAGCCGCGCCGCTGCCTGACGGCGAAGCTCCTTATCCGTAAACCCCAAAGGCATGGGGATTTCAGCGATTCGCAGCATGTGGTTTCCTCCTTGTTTGGCTGTGGGAAGGGCCTTTTTTCGGCTTTGCGGTTTGCATCAAAAGGCTTTTGGCAGCCGCTTTTCCGGCAGTCATCCCGCTGGCCCAGGCCCAGTGCAGGTTATAGCCGCCGCAGTCCCCATCCAGATTCAAAATTTCCCCGCACAGATACAGTCCCGGACATTTTTTCGATTCTAGCGTTTCCGAAAAAAATTCTTTCAGCGGAATGCCGCCGGCGGTTACCTGTGCCCGGCTCCAGTCCTGAATACCCGTGATGGGGAAAGAAAAGCTTTTTGCCCGCCGGGCAGCTGCTTCCAGCTCCTTTGGCG
>DYBQ01000093.1 GCA_019418545.1 Clostridiales bacterium
GCCGGTAATCGGGCTTACTTTTCGTGCCAAAGGCCGGAACAGCAAGTTGGAAAAAATCACGGCTCCTGTCGCGGCAACGGCAAACCAATAATTTCCGGAACTGGCCAGAACGCCAATGGCGGCCGTACACCAAAGCGTAGCGGCTGTATTGAGTCCCCGGACAATCCCGCCATCTTTAAAAATAACCCCGCTGCACAAAAAACCAACACCGGATACGATATAGCTGGCAATGCGGAACACTTCATTGGAGCCGGATATCATAGGAAACATTAGGAACAGGCAGGAACCCATAGAGAGCAAAATGTTGATTCGTATGCCTGCGGTATGCCCGGTGATTTGCCGCTCCAGCCCAATCAGGAATCCCAGTAAAATGGAAAGCAGAATTCGCAGGAGAAAATCCATCCAGTTCATATCGCTCCCCCTCCTTTCGTCCTAACCAGTATAAAAAAATCGCAAGAAAAATCACATGGTCAAAGCCTTGCGATTTTCTTGCGATTTAGTAAGAATTTCGGATTACAGCCTATCGTTAAATTTATAGCCAATGCCCCAAATAGTCAGGATGTATTCCGGCGAATCCGGGTTCGGCTCGATTTTCTTTCGCAGTTTTCGGATAAACGCCATAATATTGCTGTCATCCAATAAGTAATCATTTTCCCACACCGCCTGATAAATCTGCTCTTTCGTGAACACCTCCCCGCGGTTGCGGGCTAAAAAGCATAAGATGTCAAATTCCTTGGGCGTTAAGGCAATTTCCATTCCATCCCGGCTCACTCTGCGCAATCTCAAATCTATGGAAAGCGTGCCGCAGCGGATGGTGCTGCTTTCTATACGTGGGGCTGCCCCCTCTTCCAGCTCCAGCATAAGAGAACTGGCAGTGCCATCCATCAAGTCTTTGAAGCCTTCCATCAGTTCCCGTGCACAGGCCGTCTGGGGCGCAGAGGCCCGGAGCGCATCCCTGAGCCACTTAATCAGCGAGGAATCCAGAGAGATAAAACCAATATTCTTTTTCATTACGGACTCCTCCTTCCTTAAAGCAATTCATGATACCGTCGCATATACCACCGTTTGGCCAATGAAACCCACAGCAGATAGAAAAAAACAGCAGCTATCAGGAACATAAAATAGACAGGGGGCAGCGCAGTCAGACCGATTAGCTCTCCCATTGGGGTAAATGTGAGAAGCGTAAACAGCACGGTACCCAGCAAAGTGACCAGCATGACCGGGCGGGAAGGCCGGCTTTGCAGCAAGGGGACTTTTTGCGTGCGCAGAAGATGCAGAATCAGGATTTGCGTCCACATCGACTCCAAAAACCATCCCGTTTGAAACAAAACAATAAAACGGGCCTGCTCCCCGCTGCCGGACAGAGAGGCAAATGTGCCGCCGCATACTGCGGGACACAAAACAAAAAACAAATATGCAAAGGTGAGAATATCAAAACAGGAGCTGATTGGCCCGAAAAAGCGCATAAAACGCCCCAATGTTTTGCCCGACCACTCCAGCGGCTTCAATAAGACCTCCTCATCCACCTGGTCCCAGGGAAGCACGAGACACAAAATGTCGTACAAAAGGTTCAGCAGAAGAAGCTGCAATGCGGTCATAGGGAAAAATGGCAAAAAAACACTGGCAATTACGATGGAGAAAATGTTTCCGAAGTTGGAAGATGCAGTAATCTTAATGTATTTTGAAACATTGGCAAAGGCTTTGCGCCCTTCTTTGATTCCTTCTTCCAGCACATTCAGGTCTTTTTTCAGCAGGACGACGTCTGCCGCTTCCTTGACGGTCTCTGCCGCGGTGTCCACGGATATCCCCACATCGGATTCCACAATAGCAGGCAAATCGTTCATCCCGTCGCCCAAAAAGCCTACGGTGTGTCCGTTGGCCCGGAGCGTCTGCACCACCTGCACCTTCTGCTTCGGCGACAGCTCGGAAAACACCGTTGTGTGCTCCAGCTTTACCGAAATCTCATTGTCGCTCAGATGCTCCAGCTCAGCCCCGGTCAGGGTGTGCGCCGTATCAATCCCCAGTCTGCGGCAGATGGAAACCGCCGTATCCTGATTGTCCCCGGTCAGTACCCGCACATCAACATGTAACTTTTGCAGCTTGGCAAGGGCATCGGCGGCGCTTTGCTTGGGAGCGTCAAAAAACGCCAAATATCCCAGCAGTGTCAGGCCGTTTTCATCTTCCGGCGATATAGTTTCCTGCCCCAGTGGTTTATAAGCGACGGCAAGGACCTTCATGCCGTCTTCCAACATGTCATCCACAATGGCGTGGACGCTGGCATATCCATGAACATCAATTTTGCGGCGTTCTCCCTTGTGCTCAACATTGCTGCATTTTTGATAGACTTCGTCAGCGCTGCCTTTAACAATCAGCAAATTCTCTTCGCCGTGCCGAACCAGGATGCTGGCAAACCTTCGCTCATTATCAAAAGGAAGCTCGTCCAGCTTTGGATGCAGCCGCGCCAATTCCTCATAATGCCTTTGCTGTCCCGGTATCTCCCGGCATCTCAGAATTGCATCATCCAAATGATTTTGCACACCTGTATGGTAGAGGCTGTTCAAATAGGCCAAATCCAGGGCATATTGGCATTCGTTTCCCAAAACATCCATATAGTATTCCAGCGTAATCTTGTCTCCCGTCAGGGTCCCGGTTTTGTCAACGCAAAGAACATCCATGCTTCCAAATCCCTGCATGGCATTGATGTTTTTGACCACCGTTTGCTTTTTGCCCATAGCCGCGCTGCCTTTGGCCAAACAGGCGTTGATTACCATGGGGAGCATTTCGGGCGTTAGGCCAACCGCAACAGAAAGCGCAAACAAAAAGGCAGAAAGCCAATCGCCTTTCGTCAGTCCGCAGGCAACGAATACAATAGGAATTAAAACCGCCATAAACCGAATCAGGACCCATGCAATCGAATTTGCACCCCGGTCAAATCCGTTTTTCAGGTGAGATTCCGCCGCAGAAAAACCGCCATAGACCGTATCGCTTCCGACTGCAAGCACAACACCTTCTCCAGCACCGCCGGTGATGGATGAACCCATAAACGCGATATTGTAATAATCAGAATAGGAGCGGGCCTGTCCGCAAACAAGCGTATCGGCATTTTTTTCAAGGATTGCGCTTTCACCTGTAAGAACCGATTGTGAAACGAACAAATCCTTTGCCCATGTCAATCGGATATCCGCCGGAACACGCTCTCCGGCAAACAAGCGCACCTTGTCGCCGACTACAAGCTCTTCAGAGGGAAGCCTCTTCCATTGGTTGTTCCGAAGTACGAAAACGGTGGAAGAAACCATCTGCGTCAGATGCTCGGCAATCCGTTTGGCGCGCATCTCCTGAATGAACCGTACAATGCCGCTGAACAGCAGCATACATAAAATAATGACTGAGGTTGTGATGTTTCGGCTGAAATTGGAGGCCAGTACCACATCGGTCAAGAAGGAAACACCAGCCAATACAAACAGAATAATCGTAAACGGATTGATAAAGGCCCTTCGCAAGCGATAGAGCGTTGTATCGGACGCTCTGCCCGACAGGACATTCTTTCCATATTTGATACGGCTTTCCTCTGCCTGTTTCTCCTGATAGCCTTGCCGCGGGATTTGGAAATTTTGATACAAGGTATCTATGCCGATATATGCACAGTCGAGAACGCGCTGATGGGCGATAGGACTGTTTTTCATAAATTTCACCTCGTTGTGCGCTGTGATTTTTTATTATTTATTATATCACAAATTTATTTGAAACCTTATTTTTGAAATCTTGCTTTTTTCTTGTTTTGCAAATACCATAGTGGCAGAGAAATCATCAGGATACCGCCAGCCACAGCAACGATTACATAAAACACATTCCCAATGTTGTTCAGGATAGGGATTAGGGTATTTGCATATTTGTTGGCCTTTACAGATTCGTCAAACAACGCTTCGTTCAGCTTTTTAAAGTCCTGCTAATGTGCAGACTCCTATTTAAAACTTCCTGTTCATCCGTCAATCCATCAAGAGTAACCTTTTCTAACTCCTTTCATTTTGAGGAACCAGATTGTCCAATTCGGAATATACTGAAATATTCCCATTGAAAGGAGATAATAACCATGCAAAACGATATGTCTTTAGTAGAAAACCAGACTTGTCCGGCTGTCGGATATCAGTCTGCTTCCATTTGTGTTCCGGTAACTGTTAACCCCTTTGCGAAAACAGGGGCCACTTTTACCAAATGCTGCGGGACCCCTGTTGTGGTTCCCGGAAAAATCACCTGCGAAGGCGAACGGAACGGCTCCTGTGTCTTTACGATTTCTCAGGATATTTGTGTAGCGGTTCCGGTTGAATTCGGTGCAACTGCAACGGTTGGGGATGCATTTGTCAGCTGTAACAATGCTTCCGCCGATGATATTTGTACGGATTGCGGCAAAACCGAGCCTACCGTGTAAGTTAAAAAAGTAAAATAATTCCATGACGAAAGCCCCGACACGCAAAGTGCGTTCGGGGCTTTTTCCTTTTTGGGGCGCCGAGGCATCGCTGACACATGAAATCAGCCTTGAAAAAGCGGGGGCTCTGTGCTATATTCCTTGTAAACAGGATATTTTGCTGCACAAATGCCTGTTAGGAAAATGAGGAGTGAAAAACATGGAAGCAAAAGAATTTGTACAGGCCGGTATCTGCGGGAAAAAGGCCATTGCAGAAATTTTTCAGCCGGGAATGAAAAAGGCCGCAAAAACCGAAGGCCGCCGTGTGTATACTGCTGCGGTGGACGGCCACACCTTTACGGTCTCCTATCAGCCTGCCAGGCGGCTTTTGGGGCTTTGCAGGGAGCATTTGCTCTATGACTGCCTGGGCTATGACTACCGCGCTGAAGAAGCAATCTGGCACATCCTCCCGGCAGAAGAAGTCAACCGGAGGGCGGAAGCCGAATATGGAGAATCCTATTATAATTCCGACGCCTGGCAATATGCCGAGCCGGAGCTGGACACCGATGCTCTTGACAAAATGCCCCGAGAGGAAATGCACCAGCGGCTGGCCTGCTTTGCGGCCATTTGCAACCGGGCGGCCAGCAGCGAAGCACTGCAAACAATTGCCGAGCTTATGCCCAAAAAGAAAAACGGCACCCTCTGCATGGGCCGCCCCCTTTTCCTCGCGCCCTTGATGGGGGTTAGCCGGGCATGTAAAATTGCGGTGCTCGCTGCCAAAGCCACTTCTGACAGCCAAATTACAGTGGACATCCATATTGTAAATTTTTCCCTGTTCACGCTTCAAGAGCTGGAAGAAACCCCCTTCCTGCGCTTTATTATGCACGGGAGAGAACCCGAAAATGATGCCGGTTATCCCCAAAAGACCGAGGTCCCCATTTATTTTGAGGGAAGGAATGTTGAGAAAGAGGGCATTCTCCTCCCCGCCGTCAGGCTGGAGGACGGGCAACTGGCGCTGGACATGGAGCCGCCCATCCCATTTTCAAGCTTCCGCTGCCTGCACCAAACCGATAACGGCGGATACCGGCTGGTCATCCCCGAAAGCTTCCCGCCAAAGGAAGTCCTGTACCGTGGGAAGCCCCTTCCCGTATCCATTGGGCCGCTCAGCACAGAATCCTCCGGCCTTCGTATTTCCTTTGGGATTGAATGGGGAAAGCTGGAAATGTATCAAAAAATCTTCCAGGGAGGAAAACGCTTCCGGGAAAACTGCCAAATGCTGAAAAGCGATATTTATGGCCTGAGGGACAGGGAGATAGCGCTTCAGGATTTTATGGAGAATTTTGTTGACAAACGGGTAATGCTCCAGCTGGCCTTTGAGCTGTTTTCCATGGCAGACACCATACAGGCATATATTGAAAACCTGGATTTCCAGCAGCTGATTGACAATGCCCCTGCTGCGGACAACGGAAACTTTACCCGCTGGTATTGGTGGTATTGCCTGCTGGACACCGAGAAGGAGCAGGGCATAAACGGGAAAACCGCCATGAGAGCCGATGATGTGTTTGCTTTTATGGAAAATGCCCGGTTCCTGCAGCCGAAAAACCCCCTTGTGGTACCCTTTGCGGTTTGGACAGCCTCTGCCAAAAAAGGGCTGATTTTTCAGGGCTTCCGCACAGAATTCCGCTGGGACTGGCAAAAGGACTGGTAAAGCCCTGCAGCCCCAGCAAAAAAGCGCCGGGCGGGATTTTCTCCCGTTTCCGGCGCTTTGCGTTTTGTATTTTATTTTTTTATGCTTTCGGCCCGCTAAAGGAAATCTGCTTTTCTTCCCCGGCCAGCAGCCGCTTGATGTTTGCCCGGTGGAGGATAATCACCGTTAGGCTAATCAGCAGCGACAGCACCGTGGAAATCACCACATAGGTAAGGTTTGCACTGGTCACCATGGACAAAAACTGCATTTTATAATCGAAGAAAAAGGTAATCAAAAAGGTTGCCACCGGATAGACACAGGCTGCCAGCACCGAGCCGAGGGACACAATCTTTTTGAGGGCAAAGGTGATAATAAAGGTGAGCAGTACGATAATGAACACCCGCCAGTCAATCAGCGCCATCATGGCCGCGCTGGTGACAACGCCTTTTCCGCCCCGGAAACCAAAATACACCGGGAACACATGTCCCAGCAGGCAGGCAAAGCCCGCAATGTATGCGCCATATTGAACCGCCGTATCCCCCACGCCGATTTGTGCGGCCACATAGCCGAAAATCAGCTTGCCAATCACCACGGCCACCACACACTTGAGGAAGTCCAGCAAAAAGGTGAGGGCGGCGGCCTTTTTGCCCACCGAGCGCAGCACATTGGTAGCGCCGGCATTGCCGCTGCCATAGGAGCGGATGTCCTCGTGGTTTTTAAAAATACGGGTGAGGATGATGGAGAAGCTCAGGCTTCCCAAGAGATAGGCAATGATAGCCGCGCCGATTCCCGGCAGGATGAAGTCTGCAAAATGACTGAAATCCATGGGTAATCTCTCCTTCAATATTGATAATAGCGGACTGCTGAGGGGACTGTTTTTACTTTAGTTCTTCTCTCCCCGCTCGCGGATGATAAACCGGATGGGGGTACCCTCCATGCCAAAGGTTTCGCGAATTCGGTTTTCCAGATACCGCTGGTAGGAGAAGTGGAACAGCTCCGCCGAATTGACAAAGCACACAAATGTGGGCGGACGGGTGGAGGCCTGGGTCATATAGTAAATCTTGAGCCGCTTGCCCTTGTCTGTGGGCGGCTGCACTCTTGCCACTGCCTGGGCCAGCACGTCGTTAATCATGCCTGTGGGAATCCGCATGGAGTTGCTGCTGGCCACATGCTTAATCAGCTCAAACAGCCGGTCAATGCGCTGGCCGGTCTTGGCAGAAATAAACACAAAGGGCGCATAGGACATAAAGGAAAAGTCCTTTTCCAGCTTTTTGCGGAACTCGGACATGGTGTTCTGGTCCTTTTCAATGGCGTCCCATTTGTTCACCACGATTACGCAGCCTTTGCCTGCCTCGTGGGCAAGCCCCGCCACCTTGGAATCCTGTTCCGTAAACCCTACGGAGGCGTCAATGAGGATGGCGCACACGTCTGCCCGCTCAATGGCCATTTGGGCCCGCAGGTTGCTGTATTTTTCAATGGCGTCCTCCACCTTGTTTTTGCGGCGAAGGCCGGCCGTGTCGATGAGCACGAACTTTCCGAACTCGTTTTCAATTTCCGTATCAATGGCGTCACGGGTGGTGCCGGCAATGTCGGAAACAATGCAGCGGTTTTCACCGGAAATCCGGTTTACCAGTGAGGATTTTCCCACATTGGGCTTGCCGATAATGGCCACCCGGATGGTTTCGCCGTCCTCGTCCTCGTCCTCCTCGGGCGGGAGCAGGTCTACCACTGCGTCCAGCAAATCGCCGGTGCCGTGGCCGTGGACAGAAGACACCTGGATGGGGTCGCCCAGGCCCAGGTTATAAAATTCATAAAAATCTGCCGGGGGCTCGCCCACCGAGTCGCACTTGTTCACGCAGACGATGACAGGCCGACCGCTTTTCAGCAGCATGGCGGCAATGTCCGAATCGGTGGCAACCAAACCGGTGCGGACATCCGTTACCAGGATAATCACATCGGCGGCGTCAATGGCCAGCTGCGCCTGCAAGCGCATTTGAGACAAAATGATATCGGAAGAATCCGGCTCGATACCGCCGGTATCCACCAGCGAGAATTTCCGGTTTTTCCATTCACATTCCCCATAAATCCGGTCACGGGTCACGCCGGGGGTATCGTCCACAATGGACAGGCGCTGACCGATGAGTTTATTGAATAAGGTAGATTTGCCCACGTTGGGACGGCCGACAACGGCCACTACCGGTTTTGACATCAGGTATCCCTCCCTGTAATAGCATCCAGCAGGTGCTGGCCTTCGTTAATGACCGGGATAACCGGCACGCCCAGCTTTTGAGAAAGCTCACTGACTGACATATCGTCCAAAAACACGTCCTCCTGCTGCCGCAGGGTGACGCAGGGAATGAGCACAGCATCCCCCAAATCGCGGCCCTTTAGCTGGGCAGCCAAATCCTGGCCGGTGAGAAGGCCGGAAACGTTCACCGTTCCGCCAAAGAAATCGTTGCGGACAGGAACTACGTTACATTCTATAGTATCGCATTTTGCGCGCAGTTCGTCAAGCATTCTGTTGAGGAATGCATAGGCTCCTTCGCCGGTAGCAATGGTGACGCGGCGTTTTGTCTCGGGGGGGATAAAGTCCTCCAAAGCAAAGCGGAACTCTTCCTGCAAGCTTGCCAAAAGCCCCACGCCGTTTTCCAGCTGGGCAAAGTCCTCATAAAATTCCGGCTCGGGGATTTCCCTTTCTGCCAGCAAATAGAATTCGTCAGAAGCATACACGGTGCGGGCGCCGCGCTCTTTTTGGAACCTGTCGCCAAAGGCTTCAATCTGGCGCAGGGTGGCTTCGGCGGTTTCTTTTGTATAGGTGGTCAGCGGATAAAGCCCCTCCCGATAGCGGGTGACGCCTACGGGCACGCAGGCGATGCTCTGGACATTCTCGCCCAGGGCGTACAAATCGTTTAGTGTCCGCTCCAGCTCGGGGCCGTCGTTAATGCCCGGGCACAGCACCAGCTGGCCGTTGATGTGGATGCCTGCATCGGCAAAGCGTTTTAACAGCCCCAGGGCTTTTCCGGCAAAGCGGTTGCCCATCATTTTGCACCGAAGCTCGGGGTTGGTGGTGTGGATGGACACATTGATGGGGCTGATGTGCATTTTGATAATGCGGTCAATTTCATGTTCACTGAGATTGGTCAGGGTGATATAATTTCCAAAAAGGAAGGAAAGCCGGGAGTCGTCGTCCTTAAAATACAGGCTTTCCCGCATCCCTTTGGGAAGCTGGTCGATAAAGCAGAAAATACACTTATTCCGGCAGGAGTGCTGTTTATCCATGAGATAGGTTTCAAACTCCAGTCCCAGGGACTCATACTGCCCCTTGCGGATGAACACCGAGCGCTCTTCCCCCTGCTGGTTCTGCACGGTCACGGTCAGGCGGGAATCGGTCTCATAAAAGCGGTAATCCAGCACATCCATAATGGTGCTGCCGTTAATGGAAACGAGGGTTTCCCCCGCCCGGATTCCGGCCGCATCGGCGGGGCCGTTTGGGTGTACCTGTTGGATGAGAACTGCCATGGTTTCGCTCCTTTCTTACTGTATAAATCATGATGATAAAGAGAGCTATCTGTCGCGGCGCTAACTGTTCGCGTGGAGAAAGCTAAAAATTTTCACTTTGCTGCCCCGCGACTTACGGATTCCAAAGGAGCTTAGTTCCTTTGGCGAGGGGGTGTTGTTTGCCAGT
>DYBQ01000094.1 GCA_019418545.1 Clostridiales bacterium
ATGGAAGAAGAACCCGTTTCGCAGGCAAAAGAAGAGCCGACGGAAGAGGAAATACCGGAAACTGAAATTGTAGAGGAAGGACATCTGATAGAAAATTTTCCGGTAATCCTGCAAATGCCGGAGCTTCCCACTGGATGTGAAGTTACCGCGTTAGCCATGGTTTTGCACTATTATGGATGGAATGTAGATAAAACTGTTTTGGCTGAAACATATTTGCCCCAAAAGGCATGGTGGCTATATTATGGCGCAGATGGGCTGCTGTATGGGCCGGATTTGCAGTCCTATTTTATTGGAGACCCGACTTCTGAAGATGGTGGCGTTTGTGGCTCTCAAGCGATTGTAGCGGCAGCAGACGGATATTTGTCTGATAAGGGAAGCTCTCTTCGTGCGCTGGATAAAACCGGGGCTTCGCCGGAAGAATTGTACGAGCTGATAGATGAAGATATCCCCGTAATCGTGTGGGTAACAATCTCTATGGCGCCGCGTGCTGATACAGAAGGCTGGTATACAGAATCGGGTGAATATGTGGAATGGAGTACCAATGACCATGGAGCCGTATTGATTGGATATACGGACAGCACCGTAATTTTGGCAGACCCAATTTCCGGACAATGTGAATATAGCAAAGAGGCTTTTGAAGCAGTGTTTGATTCCCGCAATCGCCAATGTGTCATTTTGGAATGAAAATAATTTTTTAGCATAAAGCAGGAAGAATGGGTCTTTTGAGAGTTCTTCCTGCTTTATGCTTGATAGGCATAGAGAGAAATTCGGAATAAGTATTAGACATGAAAAAATGGGAGGCTTATAATGGGTTAAGAGTGTAGACTATAAGCCCAAGAGACAGGAGGAGTCAAAATGGAAGAGCTCAAACAAATTGTAAAAGAATTTCAGGATAACGAAGTGGCTTCCTATGGGAATCTTCCCAAGGAAACCCGATACTATATTTCTTTTGCTGTTTTGACTGTGCTGGGAACGCCCAATGTTTTGGCGCAGGAAGTTTTAAAAGCATTGTCAGAAAATATCTCTCCTGAATCGATTTCGGAGGCGATTATCCAGTGTACTCCTTATATAGGGTATCCAAAAGCGATGGAAGCATTGGAAAAAGCAGAAGAAGCCATGAGGGGCGCCGGTGTATCCCTTCCCTTAAAAAACAGGGCAACAGTTTCGGCAAGCACCCGTCTGGAGCAGGGCCTTGCCGCTCAATATGCCATTTTTGGCCAGGAAACCATTGATAGGAATCGGAAAAATGCCCTGCCTGAGCTTCGCCATATTCAGGAATATCTTTCGGATTATTGCTTTGGAGATTTTTATACCCGAAGTGAAATAGATTTAAAAACCCGGGAGCTTCTGACATTTTGTATTCTCTGTGCCATGGGCGGCTGTGAGCCGCAGCTAAAAGCCCATATCGCCGGAAACCTTCAAATTGGCAACGACAGAACAACGCTGCTTTCCGCCCTGACCTGGTGCATTCCCTATATTGGATTTCCCCGCACACTGAACGCAGTAAGCTGCATCGATGCATAACAAAGGAGGCAGACAAATGAAAACACCGGAAATCAATCCTATTTTTGCATTGGGAGAAGAAAACCCGTATGGGCAGTATTTTGTAGGACAAAGCTATTTAAAAATGCTGTGTACGCAGGGAGTCAGTATTGGTAATGTAACCTTTGAGCCCGGGTGCCGGAACAACTGGCACATTCATCAGGCCGAAAAAGGCGGTGGACAAATCCTGCTTTGCACAGCAGGAAGAGGCTGGTATCAGGAATGGGGAAAACCGGCACAGCAGCTGCATCCGGGCGATGTGGTAGAAATTCCGGCTAACGTAAAGCATTGGCATGGCGCTGCCCAGGATAGCTGGTTTGCCCATCTTTCCATAGAAGTTCCGGGAGAAAAAACGCAGAACCAATGGCTGGAGCCGGTATCGGAAGAGGAGTATAACGCCCTCAAATAAGCATAACAAAAGGGAGGTATCCATATGTGGATTACCTCCCTGATTTATTTGGTTTTAAAGCTGCTGCGCAGAAAGCCGTGTGCGCTGCCAATAAGCGCTCATGCTGGAGCCGGGAACCTCTGTCACATCTTCCCCCAGAAAATCAGGCGGATTAAACTGACGGGCTTCTTCTTCGGTGGAGAATTCCACCTCGGCATACATAAATTCATTTTCGGTTCCGGCATCTACCAGGCTGCATTCGAGCTTTCGGTCCTCGGGAAGCTGATAGACCCGGTAATCCTTGCGAATCATTTCTCCGTGCAGCAGGTTTTTCAGCCGTAAAAACTGATTTTCATCCAGCGGCAGCTCCACTTCTTCCCGAACCAGCGTCCCCTTTCCTTTGATGCACAGCCGGTAGTCCATAACGCCATTGTGATTTTTGCTGCGAATCCGTACAGTAGGGGAAACGGACAAATATCCCTGCTCCACCTCGCTTGCCTGCAAAAGGGGGAGATGGTCGGGAAAAGCGTTTAACTTAAATTTCCGCTCGATTTCCATGGATAGGTTCCTCCATTACTGCATATTTCCCAGCTTTTTCAAGTTCTCGTTTTCTGCCCGGAACAGCAGCCACTCGGGATGTGGATTAGCGCCCATAGCCTGATAGAATTTTTGCGAAGGGGTGTTCCAATCCAGGCATACCCAGTCCATACGGCTGCATCCTTCTTCTACGGCAATTTTCGCTACACACACCAGCAGGGCCTTGCCAATTCCCTTTCCACGAAATTCGGGCCAAACAAAAATATCTTCGAGATACAGGTTTTCTCTGCCCACAAAGGTAGAAAAATTGCGGAAGTACAGCGCATAGCCAGCGGTTTTCCCTTCATATTCAGCCAGCAGCACATCGGCCCGACGGCGCACAAAAATAGATTCCCGCAGGGATTCTTCCGTAGCCACCACCTGGTCTTCCATTTTTTCATATTTTGCAATCCCGTGAATCAGCTCTAAAATCAGCCGGCAATCCTTTTCTTCTGCCTGACGGATAACCAGCCCTTCCACAGGGGTTTGATATTGATTTGCCATGGTAGTTCCTCCCGAAATGAGTTTTATAGCTTTTTAGCTTGCCCTTTATTATAACACAGTTTTTTTCCTCAAGCAATAAAAGGCAGCACAACAGTCTTTTGGAGTCAGGGTTGTAAAACGGGTAACAGAGTGGTATCATATTTTCATGATATTGAGCCGAAAGGGAGGATACCAATGGAAGATAAGACACGATGGAGTCTGCGGGATATGTTCCCGGCAGATGATGACTGGAATCATGAAATGCAAACAGCAATTGAAGCTGCCAAAAAGCTGGCGGAAAGAAAAGGTCATTTGGCTGACAGCGCGGCTGCCTTGCAGGAAACAGCCGCGCTGTATTTGGAGATAGAAGAAAAGCTATATCGTTTGATGGTGTTTGCCAACTCTAATTTTGACCAGAACATGGCAGACCCGGCTGCTAAAAAGCTGTATGAAACGGCGCAGAACCAGGCAACGGTTGTGGGGGAAATGCTTTCTTTCATGGCGCCGGAGCTGATGCAGTATTCTATGGAGGATTTTACCCGGTATTGTGAGGAAGTACCGGAATTAAAGCAGTTTACCCATTTTGCAGAGGATTTCTTTGCCCGTAAAGCGCATATTCTCAGCGATGAAATGGAAACCCTGCTGGTTCGGATGAATGATATGGGAGAATCTTTCTCCAAGGTGTTTGAAGACCTTACGGTCAACGATATGGAGTTCCCCCTGGTTACAACGCTGGAAGGGGAAGAAATCCGGGCCAATGAAGCAAATTATGCCATGGCACTGGAAAATCCTGATTCCACTTTCCGCCGGGATTATTATATGGGGTTGCTGGGCACCTATAAAAAGCACATCAACACCCTCACTTCGATTCATTATGGCTCGGTAAAAAATGATTGTTTTACTGCCAAGAGCCGCCATTATCCCAGCGCCCGGGCAGCTGCGCTGTTTGCGAACCATATCCCCGAGGCGGTCTATGACAATTTGCTTGAGACGGTACGCGCCAACGTTGGGCCGCTGCACGAGTATGTCGCATTCCGCAAAAAGCTTTTGGGGCTGGATACGCTCTACTTCAGTGATTTGTTTGTCCCGCTGGTAAAGGAAAGTGCGAAAAAATATACCTATGAACAGGCACAGCAAATCGTGCTGGAGGCCACGGCTGTTTTGGGAGAAGACTATACCCGGCTGATTCAAAAAGCCTTTGACGAGCGCTGGATTGATGTATACCCACGGGATGCCAAGCGTACAGGAGCCTATTCTACCGGCGCCTATCGCTGCAAGCCCTATATACTGCTGAATTTTACGGGTACACTGGATGATGTGTTTACCTTGGCCCATGAACTGGGACATTCTCTGCACACCTGGTTCAGTGGGGAAAATCAGCCGTTTATCTATTCTGACTACAGCATTTTCTGTGCAGAAGTGGCTTCCACCCTCAACGAGCAGCTTCTAAGCCAGTGGCTGTTTGAGCACAGCACCTCGGAGGAAGAAAAAGCGCTGCTGCTGTGCAAGCGTTTGGATGATATCCGCTCTACTTTCTATCGTCAGACCATGTTTGCCGATTTTGAATACCAAACCCACAAGCTGGTGGAGAGCGGGGAGCCTTTGGTACCGGAAACCCTGTGCGGAATCCATCGCAAGCTCAATGAGGAGTATTATGGCCCTGATATGACGGTGGATGAATATCTTTCCTGTGAATGGGCGCGTATTCCTCATTT
This sequence comes from Clostridiales bacterium, assembly GCA_019418545.1. GTDB lineage: Bacteria > Bacillota > Clostridia > Oscillospirales > Acutalibacteraceae > Heritagella_A. Next base: position 4,705 of record DYBQ01000094.1, read on the forward strand.
CTACACGGCTTTCTATGTGTATCAGTATGCAACGGGTATTGCTGCTTCCACGGCTATCGCTCATCGAATTTTTAACGAAGGGGCGCCGGCAGTTGCAGATTACCGCAAATTCCTAACCACCGGCGGCAGTGACCATCCCATCGAGCTGCTGCGGATTGCTGGTGTGGATATGGCGTCTCCCAAGCCGGTGCTGGACACCATTGAAACCTTCCGCACCACTCTTTCCCAGTTAAAAGCCCTTCTGCATGAATAATTGCAGGGGAAGACAGCGGGATTTTATAAGCTGATAAAAGCCGTCCGATATGGAAAAGCAGAGTTCCATACCGGACGGCTTTTTTCTTATGCGATAGGATATGTTAGCTCCAGCTTTCAAAGTCCTTCAAAAACCAGATTTCTTTTGCCTGAAAAACCCGTCCCTTCAGATATTCCAAAATCCCGGCATCACCCGCAAAGGTAAATCCCAGATAGTAGGAATACAAAGCCTGATAGGGGAATCCTATTTTTTTATTGATAGCATTTTTCCCATACTTACCGTCACCAGCCAAAGGATGGCCAATCGAAGCCATGTGTGCCCGGATTTGGTGGGTGCGGCCCGTAAGCAGCTCTACCTCCAGCAGAGAGAACCCTTTCTTTTCTGCCAGCACCCGATATTTGGTACGGATACTGCGGGTGTTGGTATTGGCCTTTTGGGAGATATACACCCGGTTCTGGTTCTCGTTCTTTTCCAGAAAGCCCTCCAGAATGTCCTCTTTTTTCGGCATTTTCCCGCAAACAATACACAGATATTTTTTCGTCAGTTCTCTGGCCCGAAGCTTTTCGTTGAGTACCCGCAAAGCTTCGGCGTTTTTGGCGGCCATCACGATTCCACCGGTATTGCGGTCGATACGGTTTACCAGAGCAGGTGCAAAAGAATTTTCCGCTTCCGGGTCATATTCTCCCTTGTCATACAGATAGTGCTGCACCCGGGCAATCAGGGAGTCAAAGTGATAGTTTTCATCGGGATGGACAATGAGCCCCGGCTTTTTGTCCAGCAGCAGGATGTTTTCGTCTTCATAGACAATAGAGAGCTTTTTCGGGGCTTTGAGGAAGTCATGCTCTTTGGGCTCTTTTTGAAAGAACTCGTCCTTCAAGTAGAGGGTCAGCACATCCCCTTCCTGAAGCCGGGTGGAAATTTCGCAGCGCTTCCCATTGCACTTAATATCCTTTTTGCGAATGCTTTTATACAGCATGGACTGAGGCAGATTGGGAAAACTTTTTGTGAGAAATTTGTCGATTCGCTGGTTGGCATCGTTTGCCTGAATTACAATCGTTTTCACAGAATATCTCCTTTAGTCAGAACCGGTCCTTGTGCAGTCCCAGCCGAAAGATTTTTTGAGGAAGAGAGAGAATCAGCACGATTCCCAGTGTAATGGCTACGGCGATTTTTAAGGTTTCTTCCCCTTTCAAAGCAGCCATAGCATTGTCCCCCATGATAAAGTAGTAAGCCGTATAATAAATACCGGCGCCGGGTACCAAGGGGAAAATGCCGCAAATGAGAAAAATGGTAATGGGAGTTTTTCGCCACACAGCAAAAAAACGGGATAAAGCCGTTAGAAGAAGCGTGGCTGCAAAAGAAGCCACTACCACCGAGCCGTATCCCTGATTGACAAAAAGATAGCACAGCCAGCCCAGGCTTCCGGTAATGCCCGACCATACATACTGATGCTTGGGTACCTGAAAGAGTACGGCAAAGGAAACGGTGGCAAAAAAGGCAACAATCAACTGAATCAAAGCGTCCGAAAGAGAAATCATACCGGTACCCCCACAAACACGCCCAGCATACTGGCGATTTTTAAAACACAGCCCACACCAATGGCAATACAGGCGGCAATCAGCAGGGTGTCAATCAGGCGGATGGTGCCGGAGATATAATCGCCGTTAAAAAAATCCCGAATGGAATTGGTGAGAGGGACGCCCGGTACCAGGGGGATAATGGAGCCAATAATAATCCGGTCCATATTGTGCCCAATCCCCAGCTGGAACAAAAATAAACCGCAAAACGCCGCTACCGCGCTTGCCAAAATGTTGCTCATAATTTTAGAGAGCTGCTTTTTCCCTGCAAGCAGGACAAAAAGATATACCATCAGGCCGGAAAAAAAGGCGACAACACAGTCAATGGGGCTTCCGCCAAAGAGGAAGCAAAAACATCCGCTGCCCAAGCCGGAAGCGGCAATTTGTACCCAGTTTGCCGTAAAGGGGAGAGATTCGATTTCTTTCAGCCGTGCAAAAGCTTCGGGAACCGTGTGTTTTCCCTCGGAAATTTCCCGGGAGAGCTGATTAACAGCTGCCACTCTTCCCAAATGTACCGGCGCCAGGGGCACATGACGGATTTCTGCGGTGTGAGGGATGCCGTTTTCGGTTCCACAGGCAAAAATCCCGTTGGAAATCGCATATACATGGAAGGTTTCCATGTGATAGGAAGCAGCAATACGCTCCATCGTCTCCTGTACACGAAAGATTTCCGCCCCATTGGACAGCAAGATACGCCCGGCTAATACAGCCAGCTCCAAAGGACTGTTTTCGTTTTCCATAGTGTTTCAGTATTCCCTCCTGATTATAAAAGCAGAATCCCCATGCAAGAGAAAAGCTTCCCTTTCAGGAAGCGGCTGCAATGTTGATAAACACATTCATTATATCCTATCTATCAGACAGAATCAAGAAAAAAGGAAGTACATTTGAAAGAGGAATCAATGTGCAGCTTTTTCTATAAAAAGGCTTTACACTCGCAAGAATTTCGAGTATATTTATAGTATAGGGATATGTGTATGATAAGGTCGTATCCTATCAAAACAGGACGAAAGGGAAACGGTCATGGAGGGAAAAACCAAAAAGAAAGAAACCAAAAATATTCACGAAGGGCATCGCAGTCGGCTGCGTGAACGTTTCCTCAACAATGGCGCCGCTTCGATGGAGCCCCACGTTATGTTGGAGCTTTTGCTGTGCTATGCGATTCCAAGGGGTGATACGAACCCAATTGCCCACAGGCTTCTGGATACTTTTGGCTCTCTGTCAGCAGTGTTTGATGCACCCTATGAAGAGCTTTTAAAGGTAGACGGGATTGGTTCTTCCAGTGCGCTGCTGCTGAAAATGATGCCCGAGCTGTTTCGAAAATACCAGGAAGACCGGGAGGCTGGCGGGAAGCGTATTTGCTGTGTTGAGGATGCCGTTCAGTTGATTCGCCCTAAATATATCGGACGGAAAACAGAAGCGGTTACGCTTTTGTTATTGGACAGCAGGGGAAAAGCATTATATTGCGGAATCGTCAGTGAGGGAGCGGTTAAGGCTGCTCCAATTTATGCGAACCAAATGATTCGGCTGGCTGCCCGGTATGATGCCGCAGCTGCCATTATTGCTCATAATCATCCCAGTGGCCGGGCGATTCCTACCGCGAGTGATATTTCTGCCACAAGGCATGTTATCTGGGCGTTTGATGCGGTGGATGTAGAATTGAATGACCATCTTATCATCACCGAAACCGATTATCTTTCCATGGCTTCAGCCGGAATGTTAGAGACGCTGTATAGTGAGCACAGGGAAACAAAAGCCAAGAGATTACGTCCGGCTTCCCAGCCAAACACATCGGGAGAAGTTGCCGATGACAGGGAAATAGAATATGAGGAAAGCTGGGAAGACCTCGATAAAGAATTTTAAAAAGAAAATATCATAAAATAAAAGCCGGCACACTCTATAGGAGTGACGTCGGCTTTTTGTATTCCATCACATACCGCTTCCCACATGCTTTTTAATCGCTTCAAAGCTTTCGGAGCTGATTACATGTTCAATCCGGCAGGCATCTTCCACAGCGGTTTTAGGATTTACTCCCAATGCCTTGAGCCAATCAGAAATCAGCGTATGGCGCTCATACATGGTTTGAGCAATTTCCATGCCCTTGTCGGTTAATGTAATATGCCCTTCCCGGGAAACCAGTACATATCCGTTTTCCCGAAGGTTTTTCATAGCAACGCTAACGCTTGGCTTGGTAAATTCCAGCTCATTGACAATATCAATAGCCCGGACTGTGCCTTTCCTCTTTTGGAGGATTAGAATGGTTTCCAAATAGTTTTCAGCAGACTCCTGTATTTTCAAGCAAATTCCTCCCTCCATCAGAATAATATTTTACAGTATATCATAAGTTCCCACGTGTTTCAACACCCGCCATAAGACTTTCCGAGCGGGACACAGGGGAACAAAAGCTGTGGCGGGAAAAAGAGGAAAACGCTTTCCTTGCTATGAAATGGAAAAAATGGTATACTAATTTGAAAGCGAATCAGATGAATGAAACCGGCAGATTTTGGCACACTACTGTATAAGGAGGTGTATGCCAAGTGAAAAAACAGGCGAAAGTAAAAGTTAAGCCGGTTTCATTGGAGGAAGAAATTTCCACGGAAGACGAGTTATCTCAAGAAGAAGAGCGCAGGCAGGAATCCATTTGCGAAACCGGCTCCATCATTACGTCTGGAGGCGGCCATACCATTCATTGTTTGACCATTATTGGGCAAATTGAAGGCCATACGGTATTGCCGTCACAAACAAAAACCACTAAATATGAGCATGTCATTCCTCAGCTGGCTGCGATTGAAGAGGATTCCCGGATTGAAGGCCTTTTAATCCTGCTCAACACAGTGGGGGGAGATGTTGAGGCAGGGCTGGCACTGGCTGAATTGGTAGCCGGCATGAAAAAGCCCACCGTTTCGCTGGTTCTCGGAGGAGGGCATTCTATTGGAGTCCCCCTTGCAGTTGCTGCGAAAAAATCCTTTATTGCCCCTTCTGCTACTATGACGATTCATCCGGTGCGGATGAATGGGCTGATGCTGGGAGTGCCCCAAACACTGGATTATTTTCAGCGTATGCAGGACCGGATTACCCGGTTTGTTACGCACAACTCCCACATTTCACCGGAACGGTTTACCCGTCTTTCCATGAATACCCAGGAACTGGTAATGGATGTGGGAACTGTGCTGGAAGGCGCCGATGCAGTAGAAGCTGGGCTGATTGATTCCCTGGGGT
>DYBQ01000095.1:0-2953 GCA_019418545.1 Clostridiales bacterium
GTCATATCCACACCGATTCCCTGAATCAGCATCCTGTCATTCAGCTGGACCGCCCCGCCAAAGGTAGAAGCAGAAACCATCAGGATAATTGCTACAATCCCCGCCGCTATGGTGCCGGAAAGCCTTCTGATATTATTTTTCATTGCGCTTTTCCCTCCTTCTGGCAGTCCAAACCGCCACAATGGGTACAGCTACGCCAACCACTGCCGTCATGGGCAAAATGGCTTCCAGCCGGAAGACCTGCTCCTGCACCTGAGGATTTATGAGCACCAGCGGTACAATAACGGCCAACAAAATCCCACTGACAGGAACGGAAAGCCTACCGGCAGTTTTCCCCGCTATCCGTGTAAGGCAAACACACACCAGATACAAATTTAATGCAACGGTTAAAAACAGCCCCAAAAGCCAAACCCCCGTATAAACCGCGTCCAAGCGCTGGAAAGGCCCTGACTGCGCCAAAGAAGTCATGGTATAAACGGGAAATGTCTCCATACCGGCCAGAGGCCCAAGGGTCCCGCAAACCGTCACAATCATAATAATAAAAAACAGCCCAATAGAAACGTTCCAGAGAACATACCGCAGCTTCAGCTTCCCCGATGTCCGAGGCAAAAGGACAGGAATCACGCTATACTGAGTGCTGCGGGAAAAGAACAGCAAAAACCCCTGTATGGCCTGCCCCGGCCCGTCATACAGCAGCGGCGTAAAGTTTTCCGCCCGCAGCTCCTGGTTCAGGGTAATGAGCAAAAAAGCCATGGCTGCACATATGAGGATAAAAATAAATCCACCGGCTCTGGCAATCGTCTCCAATCCCAAAAACGCTCCATAACAGGCAGCCGTTAATACTGCTGCCGAAATCAGCCATACGGGTACCTCGGGATTGATTTCACTTTCCATGAACAACTGAAAAAACGATAAAAAATAACCGTTCATAAACAGAAAGTACAGGGCATACAGCGCCGCAATGCCCTTGCCCCATTTTCCCAGCCCATATTCCGCAGCATCCAATACATCCATATTGGGATACCGTCGGCGGAGAATCCATGCCGGTATTATCAAGAGTAAATTGAGCGCCATATATGCCACTGCCGAAATGCTCAAATCCAGCAGGTTTTTCCCTCCGGTAAGGCGGGCATTTACGGTGAGCATAATAATTAAACGGGTCATAAATGTCAGCATAAACAGCTGGCCCGCACTGATTTTCCCGTCACGGCTCATGGCTTGCGCCCCCTTTTCACGCCGCTGCCCGGCATATTCTGCACCATCTCCGGCTTTTTCCCAAGGATTTTCCAGCTGGCACGGATGAGCACATCCCGCATATCCTGAAACCGGAAAGGAGATATCGGCGCCGTAAACGGTACCCGATAGGCGCTTTCCCAACAGATATTGAGCAGTACAGCGGTAAAACACAGAATAATCCCCCATAGTCCCAAAACGCCGCCAACAATAATAAACAGCAGGCGAAGGATTGCAATGGGTTCATACAACTTCGGCACTACATAGCCGGCAATCGCTGTCATGGCCACCACCAGCAGGGTCGGCCCGCCAATCAAGCCTGCATTTACCGCTGTTTCGCCGATTACCAGTGCGCCCACAATACTCACGGCATGGGTCAGCGTTTCGGGCACCCGCAGCCCGGCCTCTCTCATAATTTCATACATAATATGGAGCAGAATAGCCTCCGCCATCAAAGGGAACGGTGTGGAGGCCTCTGCCTGGGAAATTTTGATTAGCAGGGTTTCCGGCAGCAGCTCCGGATGAAAGGTCCCAATGGCCACAAAAATTCCGGGTAGGAATACGGCAATGAGAAATGCCAGATATTTGAGCCACCGGGTAAAAGCTGCATAAAAAGGCCGGTTGGCATAATCGTCAAAGCTTTGAAAATTTTCAGTGAACAGGTAGGGGACCAACAGTACATTGGGAGTGCCGTCTACCAGAATGGCCACGCGCCCCTCGGCTACCTTTCCGCACACAGTATCTGGCCTTTCCGAAAGCCCAACACTGCTGAACACGCCTCCCTGCTCCAAAAAAGGAATCAAATAGCCTGCCGCCAGAACGGTATCCAGTTCGGCACTGCGCAGCGCCGTTTTTACCCGCTGGATGATTTCCGGTGAAGCTGCCCCCCGAAGATAGCACAAAGCCACAGCGGTCTGGCTTTTTTTGCCCACCATCAGCCTCTCAAACATCAAATCCGGGGTTTTCATCCTGCGGCGAATCATGGAAATGTTAATTTGCAGCGGCTCAATAAACCCTTCCCGAGAGCCGCGCTGGGCCTTTTCATTGGCCGGCTCCTGGATACTTCGGAAGCTGAACCCCTGTACGCCAAAGGCAATCATAAAATCACAGCCGTCTGCCGCCAACACGGCAAAGCCGGACATGAGCTTATCCATAGCCTCCGCAAAGGTGGTCACCTGCATCTGGTCCGAGGTGGCCAGTGCATGGTCGCGGATATACCGCATTTTGGCATCTCCATCCAGCTGAAGGATAGGCGCCTGTAAAATGGGATTCAAAATCCCCTGTGTAATCAGCCGTTTGTCAATCAGGCCTTCAATGGACAAAATAGCGGCCCGAGTGTCCCCAATTTGAAACTCACGCTGTACAAAATCAATGCTGTCCTGAAATTGACTGCGAAATGTAACCAGATTTTCCAGCAGCGATTGCGAAAACCTTCCCTGATTTTCCGAATCCCTTGTCATATGATTGGCACCTCCCAAACACGAAATCCATTTTCTTAGTCTGGACAGGCTTTTCCCAATTTATCCAAGCGAAGCAAAATTTTTACAAAAAAGAAAAAAGCCCCGGATAGGGGCTTTTACCATATAGAAAAATAAAAATTGATGTTATTGAGAACGTTCGGAAAATCTATTTTTTCCGCGATTATCAAAGGAGATTGAAGTATTAAATCTCCTGTTAGCCTCTCTGAAATACAGATTCCATCAGTCATGTAAGTGCCGTT
>DYBQ01000095.1:2963-9667 GCA_019418545.1 Clostridiales bacterium
GCCGTTATGAAGCAATATGTTATGCGCGGACGTGGAAGTCGGAATACATTCTGCTCCCGCAGGCCAAGCAGAATTACTTACTTGATGCTGTGGAATTTGGGTTTGGAGCCATCGGAAATGCCGCCACAACTGCTTTCAAGTATTAAGAATTATCAATTGCGCTTCATTATGTCGCAAAGCCTGCATACTGCGTCATGTACAAATCATAGTACTTGCCCTTTTGCGCGAGCAGTGTTTCATGATTTCCGCTCTCCACAATCTCGCCGTGGTCCATAACAACAATAATATCAGAATCCCGAATCGTAGAAAGACGGTGTGCAATCACAATACTGGTACGTCCCTGCATAATGCGCTGCATAGCATCCTGAATCGCTTTTTCAGTTCGGGTATCTACGTTTGACGTGGCCTCATCAAGAATTAAAATTTTCGGATTGGCAACGAAAGCACGGGCGATAGCAAGCAGTTGGCGCTGCCCTTGGCTGATATTTGCGCCGGAGCCGGTCAACACTGTATCATACCCTTGAGGAAGATGGCGAATCATATCTTTGCATCGGCTCATTTCTACCGCTGCTTCTAACTGTTCGTCAGAAACCATATCATTGCCGTACTTCAAATTACTGTAAACAGTATCAGAAAACAAAACTGTGTCCTGCAACACAATGGCAATGTTTTGCCGTAAGCTCTCTCTCGCAACAGTCTGTATATTCTGTTCATTGATACATATCTCGCCGCTGTCAATATCATAGAACCTCATGAGCAGATTGACGATAGTGGTCTTTCCGCTTCCTGTTGCGCCCACAAGCACAACCTTTTTTCCTGTGGGTACGGTCAATGAGAAATTTTTAATCACCGGGGTTCTTGAGTCGTAAGAAAAAGATACATTTTTGAATGTAACTGCGGCTATTTCCTTTTTTACAAGTTCTACACCGCTATGCTCCTCGTTCGTTTCATCTAATATAGAGAAAACTCGTTCCGCTCCGGCAATTGCCGTTTGCAGCTGCCCATAAACCTGTGCAATCTCGTTTATAGGACGGCTGAACTGCTTTGCATACACAATAAATGCAGAAATGATACCCACAGAAATTAAACCGGTGGTAGAGAAATACCCACCGAAAGCTGCAATGATGACAAAACCTATGTTGCCAATACAGTTCATGATTGGCCCCATTATCCCACTAAAAATATCAGTTTTAATTCCGGCTTTTGTCAGGGCATCCGCTGTGTTGCAAAAATCTTCCGTTGTAATTTCCTGATGATTATAGGCTACTACGGTACGGTATCCTGCAATCATTTCTTCAACCGTGCCATTTAATTGACCAAGCAATGTTTGTCGTCTGCGGGAAAACTTGCGAACTCTGCCGGAAAGGATTTTTGTTGCGAGAAGTGTCAGCAAAACGGTGGCAAGGCTGAGAAGAGCAAGCTGCCAACAATACCACAGCATAATCGCTGCTGTACCAATAATAGTAAGCACACCGGAAAACAACGACGGCAAGGATTGGGAAACTGTAGTGGAGATATTCTCAATGTCGTTTGTCATCCTGCTCATAACATCGCCATGGGAGTGGGTGTCCAAATAGCGAACGGGCAAATCAATAATCTTTGCAAAAAGTTCTTCCCTCATTCGCTTGACAACATTTTGACTGAGCCTGGCACTGAGCAATCCTTGTATAAGCCCGCTAAGGCTAAAAAGCAAATAGATAATAAGCATGAAAAGCAACGTATAGATTAGAGGCCCTTCCCGTTCTCCGGCAATAATGTCTATTGCATTGCTTTGTAAGCTGGGTGCATAGATTCCGAAAACAGTTCCTAATATGACAACAACCAGCAATGATGTAACCATTACTTTTTCCTGTATAAAATAAAGGATGATTCGCTTTAGCGTTGCGCCAATATTTTCTGCATGTTCTACTTCAGCAAAACGTTGCGCATGGGAAGGCCTCCCAGGAATATTACGTTCTGCAATTTTTTGACTTTGATTTGTACTCATGCAACATCATCCTCCTTCCCGATTTGAGAATGATAAATATCTTGATAAATCGGACAGGATTTCAAAAGCTCCTCATGTGTCCCACAGGCAGATATGCTGCCATTTTCCAAAACAACAATTCGATTTGCCCGACGTACCGATGCAATACGTTGGGCAATAATAATCTTTGTGCTGTCTGGTTTAGCACTTTGCAGCGCCTGATACAGGTCAGCCTCGGTTTTCAAATCAAGAGCACTGGTCGAATCGTCAAAAATAAGGATTTCTGCCGGTTTCAGAACCGCTCTTGCAATAGAAAGCCTTTGTTTCTGACCGCCGGACAGGCTCATACCGCGTTCGGCAACCACTGTATTATATCCATCTGATGTGGTGGAAATAAAGTTATCTGCCTGCGCTGTGAGGGCAGCAGCTTTTACAGCTTCGCCGTCTGCTTCTGGGTATCCCCATTTAATGTTTTCGCCGATGGAAATGCTGAATAGCTCGCTTTTTTGCAGTGTAATCGCCACTTTTTTGCGAAGCGCTTCCTGCCGGTATTCCCGTACGTCGATTCCATCCACCAAAACAGCGCCATCAGTGACATCATAGAAACGGGGAATAAGATGAACAAGCGTTGATTTTCCACATCCTGTCGCACCCATAATTGCCACGGTTTCACCTTTATGTATGGTCAGATTGATATGAGACAAAACATTTTGACTGGTTCCCGGGTAGGCAAAGGAGACGTTCCGAAATTCAATTTCTCCCTGTGTTTTCGGATTTCCATCGAATGTGCCGTCTGCAAGTTCTGGTTGGCTGTGCAGCACTTCCTTAACACGTTTCCAGGAAGCCAAACCTCTGGAGATATTTTGAAACAGCATAACAAGCATCAAGATTCCGTTGAGCAACTGCGTAGTGTAGGTGATTGCCGCCATGATGTTGCCCGGCGTTGCTCCTGCACTGTTTACATCAAACGAGCCTACCCATAGAATAACCGCAATTACAACATACATCAGTGCATTCACTGTGGGGTTCATGAAGGCAAAAATTACTAAAGTTTTAAACTGTGTTCTAATCAGAGCATTATTTGCCTTCCCGAAACACAGCTTTTCATAAACCTCTCGCACACAGGCCTTAATAATACGGATGCCGGATATATCTTCCTGCATAATTGCATTGATAGAATCCAGTTCTGCCTGTAACTTAGAAAATAGCGGGTTGGCTTTTGATAAACATAAAGCGAGCGTTCCTAATCAAAAAAGGAAATGCACATAATGCAATTAGTCCAAATTTTGCGTGTAAACGGAACATACAGTACATACTGCCAAATGTTAATAGTATAGTACGAATCATACCACGTACAAATGTTGACACAAATGTCTGTACCTGCGTAATATCATTTGTTACTCGTGTTACAAGCGAGCCCGTGCCGAAGCAATCAATTTGAGGAAAAGAAAAGGTCATGATTCTGCGAAAACAGTCCTTTCGCATCTCATTGCCTATATTCTGTCCTGATATATGAACGAATACGTTATTGAGGGAGCCACAAAGACCGCCAAACAATACAAGAGCAATCATTTGTAGTCCAAGCCTCCAAATTAAGTTTAAATCTCCTATGCCGTTATTATTTAAACCGAGAACACCATCATCCACAATTTGGCTCATAATGCTGGGTTGAATGAGATCCATCGACACTTCGCCTATCATAAACAATCCAGCAAGAATGGCAAATGGCAAATATCGTCGGATATATCTCCACATAATTGCACCCCCTATTCTTGATTATGGCAAGAATGTTCGCTTCGATGTTTTCCAGAACAGTTGCCTTGTCCATCATTTTCCTTTTGATGGTTATGGCGGCCTGAAAAACGGGTTTCCCAATCTGTATGGATTTTTTCAAGAAGCGAAAGCAGCATCTCCCGCTCTTCTGATGAAAGGCACAAAAACATTTCTTGATGACGCTTTTGACGCTGCTCTACAGCCTCCAGTGCCAGTTTGGCACCTGCATCTGTTAGTTTAATATCTGTCGTTCTGCGGTCTGCCTCATTGGGCGTGCGGGTAATGAGTCCGGCATTTTCCAGTTTGGATAAGATTTCACTTGTAGAGCCGGGTTGAATGCCCAACCGTTCTGTCATTTTCTTCTGCGTTAGTGTACCGGATTCATGAAGGATTATCAGAATGCGCTTTTGACTTGCTTTTCCTTCATATTGTCTGCGCATCATATGGCTGATATCCCGCAGATTCATAATCAACTTGTCATTCATACTAGCGTTATGATAGTGTTCCATACGATTTCCCCGATGATGATTGCCCTCATGCGTATGTTTTGGCAATTTACCAGTACGGAGATATTCTTTTCCTCTTTCGCAGAACAGGTCGTTTAAATTGCAATGCCGTCTACATCCAGGACAAGTTTTGTTCTCTATCATAAGTATATCCCTCCAATTCATTAGGTACCTTAATATTATCACGTCACAACACAAAAATCAAGGTACCTAACGAATTGAAATGTAAATTTTCTTATAATGATACTTTTAGTGTAAAATAGTAACTCAGTCGGCCGCGTCAGCTATTTGGCCGAAACGGATATAAAAAGGGTGTATTCCTTCAGTTTTGTATTGTAGGGGCTTGAAATTAACTCATTTTTGGGTTTTATCAATCTATATAACTGTCAGAAACTTCTACATTTCCAATAACAAAAAGGTATAAAATACAAAAAACGGACTTCTCAGCCTGAAAAATAACCAATTATAGGGCTATTTCTCTTGTACCAGTCCAAAACTTCTCTTTAACTCAACACAAAGCTCCGTCCGTGTTGTTCCACCCTCCTTGGGAGTTTGGTAAGATAAAACCATCAAATCAAGGAGGTAAAAGTTATGAACACAGATAAGATTTATGCAGAACACCTTGCAAACGAGTATGCCCCGAAGGATGATTCCAAGGTCATTGCTCTTCGAAAACTGGATGCCAGAGCAAAACTGCCTGCAACGGTATTAACCTACTCCCTTGGCATTATCAGTGCTTTGGTTGCAGGAGTCGGTATGTGCCTGTCCATGAACGTAATCGGAAGCGGCAGTTCGGTTTCGTTTGTGCTTGGTGTCATCATCGGGCTCATTGGCTTGGTGGGCATGGGTATCAACTATCCTATCTACAAAAAAATGCTGGCGAAAGGAAAGCAGAAGTATGCTTTCGAAATCATGGAGTTAGCAAAAGAAATCAGCGGAGAATAAAACGGTGAAGAAAGCAAAAATGATTCTGGACAGACTTCTCCATCCGGTAAAGCAGGACATATGAACTGTCTCAGACACCTCTTTTACCACACTCGTTTTGAGAAGATTTAAAACTATAGACTGCCGTTTTATGTTCATGGTCTTATGGCCATTATCTCGGAATGGTTGAAAAATGACTGCACAGATTTTATTAGTTATGTGAGCACCATTATGGAGCAATGCGTTTGGCGCGGCTCGAAAAACAGGAGGAAAGGAAATGAAAGCTGGAATTTATTTAGGAAAAGAAGCGGTTGAAATCCGGGAATTGGAGCTGCCTGAAGTGGGGGATGATGATGTTCTGGTACAGAACCTCTACTCCAGTATCTGCGGAACCGATGTGGCGGTGTTCACACACGGTCCCAATACAGGTCACAAAATTGATGTAGGAGGAGAATTTGGACACGAAACAGTCTCCCGTGTTATAAAGGTAGGAAGAAATGTTACAGAGTTCACGCCAGGAGAGCGGGTCTATCCCTACCCCCGTTATGCGAAAAATGATACCAGACGGGCGGGAACGATTGGTGGCTTTTCAGAATATATTTTGCTCCCGCAGGCCAAACGCAATCACTCCCTGTATGCTGTGGATGAGGCCATTTCCGACCGTCTTGCCAGTTTGATTGAGCCCTTTACGGTTGGCTGCCGGGCGGCCAGGCGTGGAATGGTCCCAGCTGGAGAGTGCCAATATATTTCCGGACAAAACGCCTTGGTTTTTGGAGGTGGAACCATTGGAATCGCCGCTGCGGTTGCATTCAAGCATTTCGGAATGGACAAAGTGATGGTGTGCGAGCATTCGGACTTCCGTTTGAAGCTAGCAGCCGGGCTGGTATTTGAAACCTGTAACACAGCAAATGAGGACTTTGAAGCCCATGCCAAATCGTACTTTGGAATCGCCCCATCGATGAGCGGAGATGCTCCTGATATTGACTGCTGGCTGGATGCTGCCGGTGGGGAGGATATTCTCGCAGACTTCCTTCGAATTGGCAAAATTGAAAGCCGATTTGTTTCCGTTGCAGTCAACAAAGCCCCCCGCACCATCAATCTGCTACACATGACCTATGCCCAGCAGAGCATCATTGGCGCTGGCGGTTATATGCCGGAGGATGTCCGAGATGTACAGGAAATCATGAGCTGTGGAAAATGGGATTTGGAATCTATTATCACCCATGAATTTTCACTGTGCGACCTCGAAAAAGCCATCCGCACAGCTGCCGACGTTGACCATGCGGGAAACGTGGTAATCAAAATGGCAGAGAGATAATGAAACTGCGGCTCGCTACCGATTTTTTATCTGTAGCGGGTCATACATTATGCGGCAGATTTAGTCTGTGTTGACCACCCTGCTCATATCACTGTTATTTCCCGCATCTTTTCCAATTTATCCGCGACCTCATTGAAGACAAAAGCACATCATATTAGTCGCAAAGCTCTCTTGCCCGTTTCAGGAAGGAGATGTCGTACATTCTCATGCTGCCCGC
>DYBQ01000096.1 GCA_019418545.1 Clostridiales bacterium
ACAGGGCTTATTTGCCTGAGGCCGTTCTCTATCCATAAATTATAAAATACAAAATTAAGAAATACGTCCAGTTTCCAAAATAATCGGAATATTTGGAAGATTGCTTTCTACATAGGAAGCATATTCTTTTTTCCAGCGGGCATTTTTAACAACGCTGCCCAGATATTCTTTTAAACATTGCAGATTTTTCAGGTTGTCCTGGTCAGAAATAGCAGGGTCTGGCTGCCAAGAGCAGGTACAGTTCCGGCAGTTGGCCATTTTTATAAGACGGCGAACACCTTCTGGAGTGTCTGTCAGTGTTCCCGGCTGGCAAATAATCTGTATTTCCATATCAAAAACATTAGCCATATCGCAGATAGTACGCAGTTCCTGAGCGGCTGCATTGAAAATTGCATAGGTCCCTTTTTCAGAAGGCACAGGAGTTGGCAAAATCCGTACTGATAAAGCGTGGAGCGCAAAGGCACAATCCATTACAGGCATAAACAACTCTTGAATATCACGTTTACTCCCCAAGGTATAGTGGGAAAGCAACGAAACAGGGGTTAAATTTGCCCGCACAGCATCCCAATAAGCGCTGGTTGCCTCTTGTGTATGTCCAGCGTGAAGATGAACGATGTCATCCCATTCAATGCCGGCTGCACCGGCTTCGCCAGCCAAGGCCAGTAAATCTTTTGCGGGAGTGTTGGGATATTGTATCATGGAAAACACAACCATTTTGAATTGTCCGCTCCTTTACATATAGAATTGCAACCATATCTGCAACGGTTATATACACTATTTTATAATTATTATAACACGATACCCCCTCGTATTCAAGCAAAACACCTATAATTTTATATTTTCCATAATGGAATGCAGATAATTTTTACATGAATTTTCTGCTAGGATGGAGTTGCCATTCTTTTTGGAATGGGATATGATAAGAGAAACAGGTAAGTGTTACATCGGGACTGGTAAGAAAGAGGAGAAAAGTATGAATAGAAAATGCTTTTGGATTTTATTGGTTTTGACCCTTTTTTTAGGTGGCTGCACGTTTCAAAATGATGAGGGATTGTCAAGCATACCTGAAACAGAAAGCGAAATCCAGTCAAAGGCAGAGAGCGATGACTGCATTGGGCAGTGGGAAATGACAGGTGCAAGCCAGAATGGTTTGGGGATTACGCTGGAAACCGTACAGGAGAAGCTGGGGGGAAGCATATCCTTTACGCTGAAAAAGGATGGCTCTTTTTATGCTCAATTTAAGAATGCCTCGGTAGATGGTTTGTGGTATCAGAAAGAAAATAAAATACAATTGATTATGAGTAATGGAGAAACGGTAGATATTGAGGCAGGAGAGCATGTGCTGACTATGGAATGGGAAGGGATGACGTTGATATTTGAAAGAGAACAGGATGTGTAAAAGTAATATCAGCAGATAGTAAAACGTGGAGTCCTATATTTTATTTTGGCCGATGTAATCCATTTCATACCTTTTGATTGATAGTGGATTTGTAAAACTTTATAGCAATGTAAAATGATTTTTTTGATATATAATCATTCCATCCCGGGCCATTGCAGAAAGGACTGCTGAAAGTGCGCTGCGGTCCGCCCCAAGATAGTCTGCCATGGCCTGTCGATTGAGCGGCACCATAATATCGCGGCTGTTCTGCTGCCGGGAAAGCTCTTCCAGATAAGAAAGGACTTTTTCCCGCAGTGTGCGTTGGGAAAGGTGTTCTACACGCCCGGTTAAAAAAATATTTCTTTGAGAGAGAATTCGTACCAAGTTGGAGATTAACTCCCTGTGGGTTTTGCAATTTTTGGAGCAGGGAAAGAGTATTTTGGAATATTCCAGCCACAAAACAAAACTGTCCTCTTCTGCTGATACTGTAACGGTAAAAGAAGATGCTCCGCAAACAAAGGCTTCCCCAAACAGTTCACCTGGAGAAATTTGGGCCACGATGGCAGTATTGCCTCGGTGGTCCTCTTTTATGATATGGAGGCATCCGCTTATAAGGATGCCAAACCGGCTGATTGTTTGTCCGGTATGAACCAGAATTTCTCCACGTTTATATTCCTTTTTTAATGCCTGCAGACAGCTGAGTAAACTGGAACGCTCTTCATCAGGGATTCCTTGAAAAAGTTGACAGGCGCCCAAAGCGTCCATTTTCATAAAAAACCTTCTTTCTCAAAAACGTTGTCATGACAACGGACTTAAAGATAGGATTGTATTATAATGCGCATAGAAAGCCATTTGATACAACAATAAGGAGGCAATAAAAATGATTCGCAAAATTATTCATATTGACAAAGAACTCTGTAATGGATGCGGACTGTGTGCGGAAGCCTGCCACGAAGGGGCCATTGAGATGATTGAAGGGAAGGCCTGCTTAACACGGGAAGATTATTGTGACGGTTTAGGAGACTGTTTACCGTCATGTCCAACTGGCGCTATTCGTTTTGAAGAACGGGAAGCAGCAGCGTATAATGCGGAAGCAGTGGCAGCAGCTCAAAAAGCCAAATTGGAAGAAAAAAATTCAAAAACACTTTTTTGTGGATGCCCTGGAAGTCAATCCCGTAGTATTAATCGAAGTGAAACAGGAAACTTCGCGCAACCTGTTTTAGGAAGCCAGCTATCTCAATGGCCTGTACAAATCAAACTGGCACCAGTTAAAGCTCCCTATTTTCAAGGAGCATCCCTGTTGATTGCAGCAGATTGTACGGCCTATGCTTATGGAGATTTTCATAATCAGTTTATTCGCGGAAAAGTAACATTAATTGGCTGTCCTAAATTGGATGAAGGAGATTATACCCATAAATTGACAGAAATCCTGCGGCAAAATGATATTAAAAGCCTTACCATTGTACGGATGGAAGTCCCCTGCTGTAGTGGGATTGAGCGAGCTGCTAAAACAGCTTTACAGCTTAGTGGGAAGTTTATTCCATGGCAAGTAGTAATTATTTCTACAGATGGCCGCATCATTTCAGAGTAAGAGTATTTATAAAAATGCTCAAACTATTCATTCTTTAAAAGATTTGAGCTTTCATCAAAATTGTTAACATTCAAAAAACGCTCTGTGGATAACACAGGGCGTTTTTCGTTTATGAAGTCAATTTTTCCTCCTGATTCGAAATAGGAGCGTCATGCTTCAATTTAGGCCAAATAGTCAGCATCATGGTAATAAAGCATGCACCTCCACCTATGAAATTCGAGATAGGCTCAGCAAGGAATACCCCATTTACTCCCAGGTTCCCTACCATAGGCAGCAGCAAAGTCAATGGAATCACAATAATCGCTTTTCGGAAAAGAGAAAAAAATACTGCTTGCCGGGAGCATCCCAAAGCAAGATAGGTGGATTGTCCAGAAAATTGCAGTGACATCATAAAAAATCCAAAAAAGTATATATGCATGGAAGGAATTCCTTTTTCAATCAGGGCTGAATCGCTGTTAAAAAGATGAATGAACTGAGCGGGAAAAACCAGTATCAATATCCAGGCTATCAGTGTATAAACAATACATATGATGGCGGTAAATCGGATTCCCTGCCGCACCCGTGTGTATTTTCCAGCCCCATAGTTAAATCCCATAACTGGTTGGGCGCCATTGGTAATGCCATTTACCGGTAGTGTTAAAATTTCTCGTACTGAGTTAATAACCGTCATAATACCAATATACAAATCGCCGCCATAAATTGAAAGGGTAAAATTGCATACCATTTGTACGGAGCCGTTGGTCACCGCCATAATAAAACCGGAAAGCCCCAAACTGGTGATTTCCCGAATCAGGCTGAAATTGAGACGCATGGAAGAAATGGAAAGGCGGTAAATCGTGTGCTTTCCTGTAAGAAACAAAAGCACCCACATGGCAGAAAGTCCCTGCGAGAGTACCGTTGCCAAAGCAGCGCCTGATACGCCCATGTTTAGAACAAAAATAAATATGGGGTCGAGAATCAGGTTAACTACTGCGCCTAACAGTACAGTTAGCATCCCTATCCGTCCAAATCCCTGAGAGTTGATAAAGCTGTTCATACCAAGGCTTATCATAACAAACACGGTACCAATTAAGTAAATTTCCAAATAACTATTGGCATAAGGAAATGTTGAATCGCTGGCGCCAAAAGCATATAAAATGGGTTTTTTGAAAAGAAAACAGATAATAGTCAGAAGGATACCGGAAATCAGCAGTGTTGAAAAAGAGTTTCCCATAATTTTGACTGCCCGTTCATGTTCCCCTTTTCCACGGGCAATGGAACACAAAGGAGCTCCCCCCATTCCAAATAGGTTGGCAAAGGCGGAAATCATGGAAATAATAGGAAAAGTAAGTCCAAGTCCAGTTAAAGCTACTGTAGAGGCATTGGGAAGATGTCCGATATAAATACGGTCTACGACATTATACAAAACATTGATAATTTGAGCCAATGTCATGGGAAGGGCCAAACTCATAATATTTTTGGCAACACTTCCCTGAGAAAAATCATTTTTCAAAGTTACTCAGCTCCGCTTTTTACAATACTGGTTTTTCTCATTATACTTCTTTTAAAAAAAATGTACAAGCATGGAGAAAAAGCTGCAGAGATAAGTCAGAATAAAAAACTATCGTGTAGAAACATTATCAGCATAAGTGAATGATTAGCCTATAACAATTTTACAAATATAATACAAACATTATATTTGAGGTTATGTTTTTTTATCTCTTGTCATGTATAGTATCAAAATTACTTATGGTATATATAAAAAATCTTAGTTTTTTGAGAAATAAAATTGTTGATTTTGGCTAAATAAAAGAATATAATAAAAGTGAGTTAACGCTGAATCAAAAATGGGTAAAGAAAGCAGGTGATAAAAAGGAGATTTTGGAATTATATGAAAGAAGTTTTCAGCGTAAGGAGGAAAGATTTTGAAGAAATTGTTGAAGCGTATGATGGGCGTTGTTTTGTCAGTGTGTATTGCTGCCGCAAGCTTTACAACTCTGGGTATCCAGCCGATTTCTGTTCAGGCGATGAGCGGAAACCTGGCACTGAACAAAACCGCAACTGCCAGCGATGTGGAATCCGGAACAAAATTTACCGCTGACTTGGCAGTAGACGGCAATACTTCCACCCGCTGGGCAACTAATGCCGACAATGCAGGCACCAGCCCCAAGTGGCTCCAAATTGATTTTGGCCAGACTACCACTTTTGATATGGTGGATATTTCCTGGGAGCAGCAGAACATCGTCCAGTATAAACTGGAAGTGTCTGACGACGCCAGTGAGTGGACAACGGTATTTGAGCGGAATTCTGCCCCCACCACTAAAGATGAAAGCGTTTCCCTTTCTGCCCCGGCAGCAGGCCGCTATCTGCGGATTTATGTAACCCGTTACGACAAAGCCGACTGGAAATCCGTTTCGATTTTCGAAGTGGCTGTGTATGATTCCAAGGGTGAGGAGCCAGTAGAGCCTACCGGAAACTACACCATTTATCCCATCCCCCAGAAGGTGACCGACGAAGAGGGCACCATTGAAATCACGGATACCGTCAATGTCATCAAGGGCGACGGCATCGACAACGTGACCAAAAACCGCATCGATGAAGTTTTGACCGACAACGGCCTGACTCCTGCCTACAGTGACACTGCCGCAGAGGACAAAACCAATCTGTATGTGGGTATCAACGGTTCCGGCGATGCAGCTGATACATATGAAGGCGTTCCCAAGGAGGTCTTTACCGAGGGTGCCAACAAGTATGACATGCATGTGGTCAAGGTATTCGCTGACGGCGACATTGTCATTCTGGGCAAAGACAGCGACGCAGCTTTCTATGGCCTGGCAACGCTGAACCTGATGCTGGAACAGACCACGGACCGTCAGATGAAGATTTCCACCTTTGAGGACTACTCCTTCCAGAAATATCGTGGATGCGTGGAAGGCTACTATGGTTATCCCTGGAGCGTAGAGGGAACTCTGAGCTGGTTTGACTTTGCAAAGCGGTATAAGATGAACATCTTCCTGTATGGTCCCAAAACCGACCCCTATCACTTGGGTCAGTGGGACGAAGATTATCCCGAAACCGTTACTGAGGAAGAAGCAAAGATTGGCATTCGTACCCGCGGCGAAATGCAGCAGTTTGCTGAGAAGGCAGCTGCCTGTAACGTGGACTTTGTCTGGGTGGCTCACCCCGCCATGAAGAAGCCCATTGATTTTACCAACGAAGAAACCGTCAACGAGGGCGTTGGCCGTTTGATGACCAAGTTTGCCGATATGTATGAGCTGGGTGTGCGTCAGTTCGGTATTTTTGTAGATGATATTTCCAGCTCTGAAGCAGCCAGAACCTGTGATATGCAGATTTATATGCTGAATCAGGTACAGACCAAGCTGTATGAAACGTATAACGGCGATGGTGCTGCTGAAGAAGATAAAGTAAAGCCTCTGTTCTTCACTCCCGCCTGGTATACCACCAGCACCAGCGGCGCTTCCAGCTATATGCCCAAGTTTAAGAATGTACATGAAGACATTGAGATTTGCTTTACCGGCAATGATGTGTTCTCCAGCATCAGCAATTCTTCTGCCACCACCTTTAAAAACTGGATTGGCCGTGACCCGGTTCTGTGGTGGAACTATCCCGTAAACGACAACGTGGATAACGTATACTACACCAATCCCATCAATTACTATTACAGCCTGGATTCCAACCCCACCAGCCTCAAGGGCGTGCTGTCCAATCCCATGAACTTCTCCGAGTCCTCCAAGGTAGCGTTCTTCGGTATTGCCGACTATACCTGGAACCCCAATGCCTTTGATGCTGAGGAGAACTGGGAAAATTGCTTCGATGGTATTTTCCCCGACGATTCGGAAATGGCCCATGCCCTGAAAGTAGTTTATGGAAGCCTGAATAACAAATATGAGCCTAGCGAGCTGACCCGTCTGTATGCACAGTATGGCAGCGGCAGTGAAATCGCAGCGGCTTCTCTAATGGAAAAAATGTATGAAATCGTGGCATCCATCGAAAAGCTGGAAACCTTGAAAAACAGCGACGACCCGGTGGAGCGTTTGCTGGTTGAAGAGGCACAGCCCGCTTTCAACAAACTGTATGATATGGCAGCTGCTATCGGCGGAGCCATGGCAGTAGTTTCTTCCGACGACCCGCTGGTTCAGACCCACGGTTATTATCTGGCACAGGCCGCGAATGAGCGTCTGAGCGTTTATCGCAACCCCCGCTATGAAATCATTGCACTGGAAGGTTCCGGCGCTGACATTTATTACAGCACCTGGCAGGCTGAACCTTCCAACGGCAAAATGAAGGAATTTGTCACCACTGCTATGAATGCCATTGCAGACTTTGATATTGGTTCTCTGGATACCAGCGCAGCCGACATCCAGAGTATTGAAATTACCCCCAACGAGGCAGTGGAAGTCCGTCAGGGCACTACCTGCCAGTTTATCGCAAATGTCACTGCAAACGGTGAAAATCTGGGCGATGTGATTTGGTCTGTGGAAGGCAACACCGGCGAAGGCACTGTCATGTCCTATAACGGCATTCTGACCATGGACACCAACGAGCTTTCTCCCACTGTGACCGTCAAGGCAGTTTCCGCTTATGATGACACAGTTTTTGCGACAGTTGAAGTCAAAGTTACCGACCGTATTTATGTTGACCCCACTATCCCCACCAACCAGGCCTATGGTGCAACCGTTCTGGGTGCTTCCGGTAATCCCGGTGTGGGCGGCGAGCCTGAGAACCTGTTTGATGAAAGCGAAGACGGCTCCAAGTGGTGCCCCGGCGATAATACACGCATGAACCAATGGGTAGCTTTTGATTTGGGCAAGGAGAAGACCATCTCTACCTGGCAGCTGGTTAATGCAGGCGTGGAACACGAGCTTGATATTTCCTCTCATTATTCCTTGCAGGTTCTGAAAGACCCCAATGCTACAGAAGAACAGTTGAAGGATAAGTCCTATCTGGGCAACGCTAACAACTGGACTATCGTAGCAGAATATACCAACAACAAAGAAAACATCACCAACTATGAGTTTGAAGAGCCCGTTACCGCCCGGTATTATCGTCTGTACATCAACGACGGATGCCAGCCCAACGTGCCCTATCCCGCAACCCGTATTTATGAGTGCCGTCTGTTCGGTGTTGATACCGAAACTGTGGCCCGCACTCATAAGCTGACTATTTCCCCCGACATTGCCAACGGCACTGTTACCACCGATGCCGCCAACTATGAAGAGGGCGCAAAGGTCAACGTGTATGTGGAGCCTGCCGAAGGTTATCGCCTGAAGGCCGGTTCTCTCAAATACAACGACACTGCTATGGAAGGCACCAGCTTCTTGATGCCCGCCGAGGATGTTGTCATTACCGCTGAGTTTGAAGTGGATTCCGGTGAAGTTCCTGTTGACAAGACCGAGCTTGAAAAAGCCGTAGAAGCCGCCGCTGCCTATGAAGAGGCCGATTATACAGCTGAATCCTGGGCAATCTTCGCAAAGGCATATGCCGATGCACAGACCGTACTGGCTGACGAAGAAGCCACACAGGATGCTGTCAATGCTGCTGTGAAAGCGCTGAATGATGCGATTTCCGCACTGGAAGAGGCTGTGCCTCCTGTTGACAAGGCCGCTTTGGAAAAAGCTGTTGCCGATGCCGTTCAGTATCATGAAGACGAGTACACTCCGGAAACCTGGGCTGTTTTTGCAAAAGCATATGCTGATGCACAGGCTGTGCTGGCCAATGAAAAAGCAACTCAGGACGAAGTGGATGCTGCTGTAAAGGCATTGAATGAAGCTGTCGAAGGTCTTGTGCCTGCCGAACAGCCCGAAGAGGCCAATAAGATTCTGCTGCAAAAGACTTATGACTATGCGCTGACCCTGAGCACCGAAGGTG
>DYBQ01000097.1 GCA_019418545.1 Clostridiales bacterium
TGACTATTCTACCACGCTTTTTCTCTCCTGTCAACGCCTTTTTTCTCTTTTTTTCGCCTTTTCCCTCGGTTTGGAATATATGTCAGTTTTTCAAACATTTTCCTTATATTTCTGTGAGGAAAGTTTTGTTTTCACGTATATTTCTTCCCTTATAGCAGATACTTCCTTTTATAAAGGAGAGATGTGTATGACGAAAAAACGATGGCTTTTAATTTGGAAGATTGGCATCATCCTTCTGGTAAATATTTTAGTTATTGTAGCAGTAGTCCAGCCATCCCTCCCCGCATTATCCCGTCTTGGTTCTCGGGGAGAGGAAGTCAAACAAATCCAAACCGTTTTAAAAGACCGTCAGTTATATACCGGAAATATTGATGGGATTTATGGCGCACAAACACAGAAGGCTGTGATTAAATTTCAAAAACAAATGGGCCTTACTGCCGATGGTATAGCTGGTCCCAAAACCCTTTCTGTTCTTGGTCTTGGAGATGCTCCTGCTGGTGTAACTGGTATGGGTGGATACAGTGCCAATGAAGTTGCACTTCTTGCCCGCATCATCTCTGCCGAAGCCCGTGGAGAACCATATACAGGACAGGTAGCTGTCGGTGCTGTCATTCTAAACCGTGTTGCCCATCCCAGCTTTCCCAACACATTAGCAGGAGTCATTTATCAGCCCGGTGCTTTTTCCTGCCTGGATGATGGGGGCGTCAATGCACCTGTTGCAGACTCTGCCTATAAAGCTGCCCGTGACGCTATTAACGGAAGCGACCCTTCCGGCGGTGCAATTTATTATTATAATCCCCGCACAGCCACCAGCCAATGGATTTTTTCCCGTCCCATTATTACGGTGATTGGCCAGCATCGTTTTTGCTCCTAATTGTATAATCTATAATAAAAAATACGGAAAGTGTATATCATTAAAACACTTTCCGTATTTTTCTATAAATATTATTCTATAAGTATTAGTATCCCAACTCTTCTCCTACCAGAATCACTTTAATTCTGCCTTCATATTTGGGCTGCTGTTTCGCAATCACCGTATATCCGGCACAGATTCTATCCGCAGAGGCACACCCTTCGGTCATACCTCCGCACACCCCTTTACATTCTCCTGTATGTGCACAATAGGTATCCCGATTCAAGCGAATGCAGTTTGCCGGAGCAGCCTCTGTTTTCAGCCGTAAAACAGCCTCTTCCAAATTGGCAACAATTTTATTATATCCAGCTACCACAATGACACTTTTCGGTCCAAACAGCATAGCCGCTACCCGATTGCAGTTGCCGTCTACATTAAAAAGCTCTCCCTGTTCAGTAATGGCGTTGGAGCTGGTCAAATATACATCTGCACAAAAGGCCATTCGATAAATTTCCTCCACCTTTTGAGGAGTCGTCCCCGGTGCGCTTCTGTCCAAAAATTCATACAGCCCGCTCCGCAGCAGATTCATAATACCGCACTCTTCCAGCGTTACAGAGCCTCCGCAGGTAACCATTTGGCCTTCTTCCAAATATTCCGCCACCTGTTCAATGGCTTCCTTGCGAGTAGGAGCATACACTGCTTCCATCCGGTTTTTACGCAGGGCTTCCAGGGTTTTTTCAATTCTCATTTCCACAATTTTGCGTTTGCTTTCATCCATCAAAATTCCTCCATTCATTTACTTATTACAAGGTAAATACAAAAAGAAGCGCCCGATTCTCCAAAACCAGCGCCTCTTTTGCTTTACCAAATACTATCTCAATGCTCTTGTACATCCGGCAGGATTTCATCCATATCTACATAGTATGCCTGGTACCTGTCATCTTCTACATATACTTTCACCTGTCTGTGCATCACAGAAAAGTCCGGATAACGATACAAATTGCCGCTTGTAAAAATATGGATAACCCCAGCAGCATCCACATATCGGACTTTCGCCACATAGGGATGACGGTTATTGACACGGATATTGTAATTGGGAGTAATCTCCACCACTTCACCCCAAATATACCGTCCCGATTCATACAATCTTTTTGCAGCCTGCCTCTTTTTTCTTTCTCTGGACAGAAAAACAATTCCCAACACCAGAAAAATCAAGCCAATCCCTGAAAAACACACTGCAAAAATCCATTCTCCAGACAGAATTCCGGCCACCAGGCCTACCGCAGTAAACACGCCTCCCAGGATGGAATAAGGCAGTCCCAGCCAAAACATGATATCATGTTTTTCATATGCTTTTTTTGCATTTTTCATGTCTGTTCCCCAACCTCTCCGGTATAGGCCAGATTATTTTTTAAAAGCTTTAAAGTCTGCCGTTACCTGCTCTGTATGGGTATCATGGGTTTCGCCAGCAATAGAGTCCTTATAAACCATCAAATATTTTCCACTGTCCGAGAGAACGGCATTTGCGGTCATTCCCATCAATTCAAACTTTCCATCTTTTTTGACAGAATCGAGAATCTCTTGGGCAGTCTCATTCAAATTTGCCGTATCATACTCATACAGCTCCATGGAAATATTATTGGTTCCCTCAAAGCTGCCGGTATATTTAACGCCTTTCTCAGCGCCAATAAAGTCTGCCTCCATTTCTGTAGCATCCCCGGAAATATATTCCTTTGCAAGCATATACTTGGCCAGTCCATCGAGGGTATCCTCATATTTGGATTCATCCACTTCCGCCGCAGAAGATTCTTCTGTCTGAGAGGCCCCATCAGAAGTGGTTTCAGAAGTTGTGGAAGAAGCAGGCACATCCACCGCACAACCTGCAAAAGACAGCAGCAGCATCGCAGCGGCAGCCAGTGCCGCCAATTTTAATCCTTTTTTCATAAGAACTCATTCTCCTGTTCTAAATATTCTGCATTATAAGGAACTGATTGGATTACAATGAGGATATTATATCCTATTTTCCCCCTCTATGCAAGGCAACCGGCGGCTTTGCAAAAAGTTTACGATTGAACGCTAAGCTCTTTTTCCTGCTCATACAAATGCTTTTTCCACACATACAGCAAATACCAAATTGTCAAAACCAGCCCCTTGCAAATAGCCGTAATAGTCAAAGCCCACCAAATGCCGTCCAATCCCAGGGACGTTGCTGAAAGGAGCAGTGCCAGCGGGATTCTCATCAAATTAAAAAATACGCTCACCGCCGAAGGCACCTTGGTTTCGCCCAATCCATTAAAGGCACCCGTAGAGCATCCTTCCATACAAACAAACATCTGGCACACACCCAAAATTCGCAAATAGGAAGCGCCCATAGGAATAACTTCCGGCTCCCGGATAAAAATTTGGAATATATATTCGGGGAATACCACCAGGACAACTGTACATAAAAATCCCCAAATGCTCATCAGCAGCAAAGCTGTGTTATAACCCTTTTTCACTCGCTGCATTTTCCCAGCTCCATAATTCTGTCCGATAAAGGCATTCACTGCCATGGAGAAACCGCCGGAAATCATCCAGGAAATACTTTCAATTTGTCCGCCCACCTTTTGGACTGCCACAGGATTAGAGCCCCAGCCTGCTACCATACTGGAAATAATCAGCGATAATCCGGACATAAACACATTTTGAATTCCCACAGGCAGTCCAAGCTTCCAAATAGAGCGCAGATGCTCCCAATTTGGCTTTTTAAACACAGGGATGCCCACAAAGAAATGACCCTGTTTTATGGCTAATAAAACAAACAACAAGGTAACCACTCCCTGGGCGCCGGCGGTGGCCACAGCCGCTCCAATTACCCCCATAGCAGGAATCGGGCCAATACCAAAAATCAAAACGGGGTCAAGAACCAGATTTAACACCAATCCCACTGCTGTGGCCCAAAAGGGGCTTTTCGAGTCTCCAATACCAGTATAAACGCCGGTAAATACCTGGTTAATGGTACTGAAGAAAATACCCGCCGTACCGGTAATCAGCAGGTAGCTCACGGCGTTGTTGTGGATGACCTCATCGGTAAACTGGAACACGCCCACCATCAGCTGATGTCCGCACACCACAACAGCCATACACAGCAAAATAATAAACACGCCCATTTGAAAAGCGCCTGCGGCAAAACTCCGGGCTTTGTCCTCATTTCCTTCTCCAATAGAGTGCGCTACTTTAATTTGCCCGCCCATCTTGGCTACAGATGTACAGCTGTCAGCAATCCAAAGATAAATACCAGCCGCTCCTACAGCAGCTACTGCACCGCTGCCCAAACCGCCAATCCAAATCATGTCCACCAGATTATAAGCCATTTGGACGAAAGCTGTCATCATAATGGGCATTGCTAACCGTGTGAGCTTTCCAAAAATGCTTCCCTCCAGCAGGTTTGCTGCATTTTTCATACATCTTCTCCTTTTCTCTTTTCTCCAAAGCCGGCGCCGAAAAAAGGACCCGAAAGCTGCGGCTGTGCCGCAGCTCCAGGTCCACCGTCCACCAACTTATAAATCTTTCTGCCCTCATTGTATCCGTTCTATATAGCCTTGTCAATATCATATTTCTTTGTTCTTCTACAATTTTGTAAGACCGTGTTTTTTGATTCTGCTCTCAAAATATCTCCCTACCGCTTTTCAAAAATAACAAATGGTATTTCTGTTATTTGAATCAATCCCTTTTTTTCCCGCTTACGGGCATATGCAAGCAGCTTCACGGCATTAGAGGCCGAATGATGGGCATATATAATCAGATAATCCGTATGCTCTATCATATATCGATTGGCACGGATAATAGCTGCTTTTTTCGGCACATCTTCCATTCCAGAAGGATACAATGTACTGTCGAATCCATCTGACAGAAACTCCTTTTGTGTTGTGGGATAATACGGCAGTAACAGCGTAAGTTTCACGTTCGGATACCAACGCTTTACCTCTTTAACCGCTCGAGCTGCAAGACGGTCAAAATTCCCATAGTGTCCAACAACAAATTCCCTTACATTACAACATACGATATGGGCTTCAATCGCTGTATACAATGCCGAATAAATTTCTTCCGATGCTTCTCTATGCCCAATCAAAAAACATTTTTTCCCGCTCATTGTCATTCTCCCTCTATATACTTATTTTTATCGTTAAAATTATACGTTTTAAATGATTATAAAGCAACGTTTTGTAAAAGTATAATTTACGAAGAAAACAAGTGAAGGGATGGTACAGATGAAGGATGTTCTCTCTGTCATAACTGAATACCGACAGGCACGCGGCTGGACGGAATACCAGCTGGCAGAACGTTCCGGCCTGCCCCAATCCACCATCTCCTCCTGGTATCGGAAAAACATGGTCCCCACCATTCCGTCTCTGGAAAAAATCTGTGCGGCTTTCGGCGTCACACTTTCCCAATTGTTGGCTGAAGAAGACGAGCCAGTTTCTCTCACTGCTACACAGAAAGAGCTTTTGGAACGCTGGGCAAAACTCAATGAGGAGCAACAAGCCATTTTGTTTTCCCTGATGGATATTATGTGAAAAAACAGGAATCTCATCAGGGATTTGGTTTCATAAAAGTGAGGTGCCCCTCATGAACGTGGGCGAAGCAATCAAAGAACGAATTCTGGAACTATGCCGGCAGCACAATCTTTCCATCAATAAATTGAGCAGTATAAGTGGTGTCACCCAGTCTACCGTTAACAATATTATCAGTGGACGCAACCGTAGCACTACCGTTTCCACGATTCAAAAGCTTTGCGATGGACTAGGAATTACGATTGAAGAATTCTTTCATTCTGAACTTTTCCGCAATTTGGAGCAAGAACTCAAATAATATAAAAGCACAAGGCACAGGAAATTTCTCCTGAACCTTGTGCTTTTCATTTTTTAATCTTGTTTTCGGGATTCATAGCTTTTACAACCTGAAGCACAGCGCTTTTCTGATTTGGTGCAAGAGCTACCCAATATTCAAACAGTTCCTTTAATTCCGGAGTCAATTCTACCATTTCCCCTTCTGAAAAGAACTGGGACAGCGTGATGCCGAATCCCTGACAGATACTTTCCAATGTGGCAATAGAAGGGACGGTATTTCTTCGATAAATATTCGCAATCGTGGATTGATTTAAACCACAGCTTTTGGCCAGCCGATATTCGCTCCAGCCCCGTTCCTCTAATAAGTGCCGCAGTCTCTCATTGGTGTCCATAGCATCACATCCTCATATAACCTTTATACCATCAAGTGTAGTAACAATGGTATAAAATCCTTTCGGTCTTCCCAAAAGGAATGAATTTTTTTGTTTACAGGCGGACTGTCACCTTTTCCCCTTGGGCGGTAACAACCTCCACCAGATTGATTTTTTTTCGATTCTTTTTACAGGCTCGAATTTGCTGTGCGGCCCGCTGCAAATCCTCTTTGGAAAGGCCAATTTCCCTCTTTCCTTTTTGCAAAGCCCACGCCGCTATGGAAACCGCCCCACGGCTGCACAACAGGCGGGTGGGAAAAATGAGAAAGAACCGAAATTTTCCGGAACGAACATATACCCTCATGTTATTCCACCACAATATGAACGATATCGCCTTCTGCGCTCTCCACTTCCACCAGTTCGCCGATTACGCCGCTTTCTACCAGCTCCAAAATCTGTCCAAAATCAATGTTTTTCAACTGCTCATTTCCTGTTACCTGAGGAATTTTTGCGCCGATTTCCAGCCCAACCCGAATCAGCTCCATCGGCAGATTTACCCGCACTTTATCCCCCTGTGCAGAATCTACCACTACTTTCAATGTCTGCTGTTTCAAATCCGGTTTCTGCTCCGCCGGAATCATCCGCACCTGCTGCACCGGTTCCGCCGAGAGCAGCTCATCGGTGGTCACTTCCAAAATCTTTGCCAGCGGTACCAGCAGTTGAATATCCGGGCACGCAGCATCATTTTCCCATTTGGAAACGGCCTGAGGCGATACCCCTAACTTTTCCGAAAGCTCCTCCTGTGTCAGCCCTTTTGCTTTTCTGTAAAACGCGATTTTTCTTCCGATACTTTCCATAAAGTATTCCTTCTTTTGGTTGATACCTTTATTGTACCGGTTTTTCACCAAATCAGAAGGGACTCCCGGTTGAACTCTCTCAACCAATGGTTGATTCGGTTGTAAACCGCTGGTTGTAAAGCCTTTTTTCCCTTTTCCAACCCCTTTATCCATTGGCTGTGTTCCCATATTCCTCCGCAAAATCCAGATCATAGCGGGTACCATGGGAAAACAGCACGCCCCGGGTAAGCCGGATGCACAGAATACAGGTGTTTTCATCCTCGAAATCATTATGCCCGTTGTTAATCCAGGAAGCAAATGCCCACTGTAATTTTTCTGCAATGCTTTTGTTTTCTTCCTTGCAAAACCATCCCAGATTGATTCCCTGACCATGAGCGGTAAACCAGTCGCCGCAAACTGCCACGTTGGGATTTTTGCGAAGTTGAGCCATTTTATTAGACAGCCCATAGGTAATGATATAGAAGGCTCCGTCTTCATAGTAGGCATTCACAGTACGGACATAGGGCATTTCGCCGTCAACGGTAGCTACTGAAAGCAGTGTATCATGGCCAAATCGCTCCTGCATAATTTCTTTTGCTTCCTGCGGAAAGTTGTTTTTCATATTTCTCTCCCCCTTTTTAAGGCCATTGTATCACGCAAAAAAGAAAATCACAAGCAAAGGCACATTCCTTTGCTTGTGATTTTTAATTGAATTTTTTATTTGCCATAATTAGAAAATTCTTCCCGAGTGCCATAAAAGACATTCATATCAATATATTTTTCTTTCCCCTCATACCCCTCTAACTGCTCCCGATTGGTGTATTGCCAAAACGTCCATTGCCTGTTGTCTGAAAGGGAAGGCTTTGTAATTACATTCCGAATCCAGATATCATATTCCTCATAACTTCCGGAAAGATACATGGAATAGGATTTTTCCGTTGCATAAATAATAGGTTTCTGAGCATAATGTTGTTCCAGCTTTTTCAGCATAATATCCAGCTGTTCCCGCACCTGTTTTGGCTGTGCTGGATTTTTTTCCTTATCCCCATAAAATTCCAAATCAATCACAGGCGGAAGCATATTGTTTATTTTCTCTACGGTAGAAATAAAATGTTCTGCCTGAGCCTCTCCACTGCTGTCATAGCTAAAAAAATGATAAGCTCCAATCCGCAGCTGTGTATTTTGTGCCTGTTCATAGTTATAAGAAAAGCAAGGGTCTACCCACGAACTGCCTTCGGTTGCTTTCATAAAGACAAAGGATAAATTTTGAGAGGACAGAGTTTCCCAATCGATTTTTCCCTGATACGAGGATACATCGACTCCTCTAACAGGGTACTCTGCCAAAGAGGGATTATTGAAAAGGATAATTCCATTCCACAAAAGCCAAAACAGCATCCCAATAAGAACCAGTATCGCCCCTACTATACTAAATACCCAAATAACAATTGTCTTTTTACGCGGTGTGTTTTTATCGGTATCCATGTTTTTTCATCCTTCAGCTAAAATTAAAAATAAAAAAAGCCTCGAATACGGCTTACGTATCGAGGCTTTTTTATTTGGTGGACACAAGGGGACTCGAACCCATGACCTCTCGCGTGTGAGGCGAGCGCTCTAACCAGCTGAGCTATGCGTCCTTATTTTGAAACCTCCGAGAAATTCTCGGAGGTTTCGTTTGGTGACCCGGACGAGATTCGAACTCGTGAACCCGCCGTGAAAGGGCGGTGTCTTAACCGCTTGACGACCGGGCCATTTGGTAGCGGCAAATGGATTCGAACCATCGACACTTCGGGTATGAACCGAATGCTCTAGCCAACTGAGCTATGCC
>DYBQ01000098.1:0-4571 GCA_019418545.1 Clostridiales bacterium
GCCTACTACTACACGTAAAAAACATGTTGTTGCGAAAGGTTTAAAAATGGAAAAGTATATTGCGCATAGCCAAACATTGGCCAATGGAGAAATACAAGAGCAAACTGTAGCGGAGCATTGCCGCAGCACAGCAAAATTTGCCGAAAAATGCCTGGAAACAGCCGGTCTTTCACAGGCGGCTTATCTGGCAGGACTGTTGCATGATGCCGGAAAATGCAAAGAGGAATTTCAGTTATACATAAAGGATGGCGGCAGGCGTGGAAGCGTGAACCACACCTTTGCTGGATGCCGCATGATTTTGGAGCGCTTCCATGGGGAATTTTCGCAGCGGCTTGAGGATGTAACGGCGGAACTTCTGGCCTATGCGATAGCTGCCCATCATGGGCTTTTTGACTGTGTGGACCCCCAAAGGGGTTCAGGATTTCTGCATCGCATACAAAAAGAAAAAATACAGTATCAGGAAAGCTGCCGGAATTTTCTCACTTGCTGTGCTGGTTGGGAAGAAATTGAGGAAAGATTTGAACAGGCAAATCTGGAGCTCTCTTCCCTATTTGAAAATTTGATGGCAGTTTCCACCAAAAACAGGGATGAAACCGGGATGGAGTTTTCCTTTTATATAGGCCTGATTGCCCGCCTTTTATCCTCTGCTGTGATGGAGGGAGACCGCCGGGACACCACCTCTTTTATGAACCGAATCGCTGGGCCTGCTGAACCCGGCGATTGGATGGAATTTTGGAGAAAGTATCTGCATGGAGTGGAAAAGAAACTGGCCTCGTTCCCGCAAAACACCCCGCTGCAACTGGCAAGAACGGAAATTTCCCATCGATGCCGCTTTTTTGCGGAAAAACCGGGCGGCGTTTACCGGCTAAATGTCCCTACCGGTGGCGGGAAAACATTAAGCTCGCTGCGGTATGCCCTGGCTCATGCTGCTAAATGGGGCAAAAAGAGAATTATCTTTGTCACACCGTTGCTTGCGATATTGGAGCAGAACGCTCAGGTAATTCGGGAATATATTGATGACGATAGCATCGTATTGGAACATCACTCGAATATAATTCAAACGGTGGAGGCTGGAGAATCTCTGGATATGCGAGAGTTGGCAGTGGATAGCTGGCACGCCCCTGTGATTCTCACCACCATGGTACAGCTGCTGAACACCCTTTTTCTGGGAAAAACTACCTCCGTGCGTCGGTTCCATGCCCTCTGTGACGCAGTGGTGGTGATTGACGAAGTGCAGACCATCCCGAATCATATGCTGACTCTTTTCAATCTTGCAGTGAATTTTTTGTCGCAGGTTTGTCATACCACTTTTTTATTGTGTTCTGCCACACAGCCCTGTTTTGAGCAGGCGAACCATCCATTAGTTGATGCGCCTATCGACGTAGTCCCCTTTGAGCCGAAGCTATGGGAACCTTTCTGCCGAACATTCATTACAGACGCCGGCAAAATGCGCCTGGAAGAAATCCCGGAGCTGGTTCTTTCTGCCCTTTCCGAAGCCGAAAATTTGCTGGTCATCTGCAATAAAAAGAGCGAGGCGGAATTTTTATACAAGTCCCTTTCAGGGACGGTTTCAAACTGCTTCCATCTTTCCGCATCCATGTGTATGGCCCACCGCCGGGATACATTGGAAAAGGTTTATCAAGCTTTGCGCAATCGAAAAGAAAAAGTGATTTGTATTGCTACACAGGTTATCGAGGCGGGGGTAGATATTTCCTTCCAGAGGGTTATCCGGTTTTCCGCCGGGATGGACAGTATCGTGCAGGCCGCCGGACGATGCAACCGCAATGGGGAGGAAAAAACACCGGCTCCGGTATCCATCGTGCAGTGCCTAAATGAGAACCTGGGAAGATTACAGGAAATCCAGCGGGCCAAAACCGTCACCACCGCGCTATTAGAGGAATTTCAAAAAAATCCAGAAAGCTTTGATAACGATTTATCGTCGGATGCTTCTGTCCGCTGGTATTATCAAAGGCTTTATGCCAACATGGAAAAGGGCTTTCAGGATTACATGGTTCCTAAAAGGAAAGACACCTTGTTTTCCTTACTAGGCAGCAATACCCGGTACTATACGGAGGACTGTGATTTTTATGGCAAATATACCCTTGCCCAGTCCTTTCAAACAGCTGGCAGCCTTTTCCATGTGTTTGATGAAAATACGGTAGATGTGGTAGTCCCTTATGGGGAAGGGGAAGCCTTGATTTGTGAACTGGCAGCACAACCCGGTGTTTCTATTCCCTGGCTGAAGGAATGGAGCCGGCGGGCAAAACCCTATACCGTTGCACTGTATGCGTATCAGAAGCAGCTTTTCAGCCATGCGCTGCGCAGCGTCAACGGCATTCTGGTTCTGACGCCAGAGGCTTATGACCCGCAGACCGGGCTTTCTTTACATGGAAAATCAGATTTTCTGGAGGTGTGAAATGAAAAATACAAAGTATCCCAATATCGTCGAATTTGAAGTAACAGGAAACTATGGGCTGTTTTCCGACCCGGTGATGCGCATCGGCGGGGAAAAATGCTCTTATCAGGTGCCCACCTATGAAGCGCTGAAGGGCATATTGATGTCTGTATATTGGAAGCCAACGCTGATTTGGTATATTGACAAGGTGCGCATTATGAACCCCATCCAGATGGAGGTCAAAGGAATACGCCCCATCAAATACCATGGTGGGAACGACCTTGCCTACTACACCTATCTCAAAGACTGCCGCTATCAGGTGCAGGCACACTTTGAATGGAACGAGAACCGTCCGGAACTTGCCAAGGACCGCAACGAGAACAAGCATCATGAAATCGCCAAAAAGATGATTCGCAAAGGCGGGCGGCGGGACATTTTCCTCGGCGCCCGGGAATGCCAGGGATATGTGGAGCCCTGTGTTTTTGAAGAAGGGGCCGGGGCCTATGACAGTACTCCCAGCTTGGCGTTTGGCCTGATGTATCACGGCCTTACCTATGCGGACGAAGCCTATTCCAAAGAAACCGCCGGCTCCATGACCGCAAACTTTTGGTATCCGGTGATGGAAAAGGGAATTATCACCTTCCCCCGGCCCGAAGAATGCCCTCTTCATAAGTTCCTCCGCCCAATGGAAATAAAGCCTTTTGGAGAAACGCTGGAAAATTTCAGCGGCCTTTCGGAGTTTGAGGAGGTGATGGCATGGGATTGATGCAAAGAGCAGTAGAAACTTATGACTGCCTGCTGAAACAGGCAAAAGGCAGCCAGCCGGCCCCCATTTCCCACATGGTTACCCGGGCGGATTTGGAAATTATCATCAATGAGAAAGGGGAATTCCGCAGCGCCAGCGCAGTGGGAAAAGAGGAAGGCAAGATTATCATCCCCGTAACCGAAAGCTCTTCCGGCCGCACCAGCGGAATCTGCGCCCACCCGCTGTGCGACCAGCTGTGCTATTTGGCAGAGTACCAAGAGGATAAGCATACTGATTATGTAACCAAACTGGAAAAATGGACGCACTCGGAAGAAAGCCACCCCAAGCTTCTCCCCATTCTAACCTATGTGAAGGGCGGCTCCATCCTTTCCGATTTGGAGCGCTGTGGGCTTATTAAATGTAATCCGCAAGGCGGGCTGGAAGATGAAAAAAATCAGGGGAAGCTGCTGGTTCGGTGGCGTGTGATAGGGCTGGATGATGGGAACCCCGATGCCTGTTGGAAGGACTCCACCCTGTTTGACGCCTTTATCCGGTTTTACCGGAAGGAGCATAGCGCAGACCCTACCTGTATTTGTATGATAAGCGGAGAAGAATCCCGAAGGGCAGAGCAGCATCCAAAGGGGATTATCCCGATTAGCGGCAATGCCAAGCTGATTTCCTCCAATGATACCAGTGGTTTTACCTATCGGGGCCGTTTTACCTGTGAAGAGCAGGCATTGGAAATCAGCTATGAATCTTCTCAAAAATCCCACAACGCCCTGCGGTGGCTGGCAGCAGAGCAGGGCGTCATCTTTGGCGGACGTACTTTCTTGTGCTGGAACCCCCAGGGGCGGAAGGTGCTCCACGCCGCCGGGCCCTTTGCTAAGTTTGTAAAACCTGTATGGGAACCCACAGACTATCGGGAGCAGCTGAAAAAAATATTAGATGGTTATCAATGTCAAATGCCCAAAAATGAAAGCGTGATTATTGCGGTATTCGATGCAGCCACCAGTGGACGGCTGTCCCTAACCTATTATAATGAGCTTCAGGGCCTGGATTTTTTGCATAGGCTTTATGACTGGGAAAACACCTGCTGCTGCCAAACCTCTTTTCATGGAATCCAGTCCCCGCCCTTGCGGCAAATCGTGAACTGCGCTTTCGGGACCCAGCGGGAGGAAAAAGGCAAAATGTGTATGAAAACAGATGACCGCGTAATGCGCCAGCAGATGCAGCGGCTTATTGCCTGCCGTGTGGATGGAGGAAGGTTCCCGACCGACATCATGCAGGCCCTGTTTCACCGGGCCTCTTCCCCACTTGGATATGAAAAATGTGTGAGAGAAACCATCATGAGTACAGCTTGCGCTGTCATTCGAAAATATCATCTGGATAGAAAAAAGGAGGAATGGGAAATGACTTTAGAACCCGAAAAAA
>DYBQ01000098.1:4581-7075 GCA_019418545.1 Clostridiales bacterium
GAAGCGATGAGAGCCGGGAGCCCAATGCCATCCGGCAGCAGTCTGTTTTTTGCCAGCGTCCCCTTTATGCTGCCAACAACATCGAAAGCCAGCTGGAGCGGGCCTATTTCCCCCGCTTGACCCCCGGAAGCCGTATGTTCTATAAAAAGCTGATTGGGGAGATTATGGAAAATATCGGCCAGTTCCCGGAACACCAGTGGAACCAGCCTCTGGGGGAAACTTATCTTCTGGGCTACTATTTACAGCGGAACGCTTTATATACAGCTAAAAATCATGACAAAGTGGAGGAAAAGGAACATGACAGCACTGAAGAATAAAATCGATTTCGCGGCTATTATCTGTGTGAACCGGGCCAATGCCAACGGCGACCCCCTTAACGGCAACCGTCCCCGGACCGACTATAACGGTTTTGGGGAAATGTCCGACGTGTGCATCAAGCGGAAAATCCGCAACCGGATGCAGGATTTGGGACAGGCTGTGTTTGTGCAGTCGGAGGACCGCTGTGACGATGGCTTCGGCAGCCTGAGCGAGCGCGCTTTTTCCGTATTGAAAGGGGAAAAAAACCGGGACGCCTATGCCAAAACCGCCTGTGAAACCTGGCTGGACGTGAGGACCTTTGGGCAGGTATTTGCTTTTGGAAATTCTAAAAATAAAGATGGAGAAGGTGTATCTGTTGGTGTACGGGGGCCGGTGTCTATCCATCAGGCCGTGAGTGTTTCGCCGGTAGAAATCGAATCTTTGCAGATTACCAAAAGCGTTAACGGCGGAAAAAGCGAAAAAGGAGGAAAGCGCACCTCGGATACGATGGGAATGAAGCACTTTGTCCGCTTCGGCGTGTATCTGGTCAAGGGTTCTATCAACGTGCAGCTGGCGGAAAAAACGGGATTCAGTTATGAAGACGCCCAGATTGTTAAGGAATGCCTGCGGACCCTGTTTGTCAACGACGCATCTTCCGCCCGGCCGGACGGCTCCATGGAAGTAGTCCGCCTGTACTGGTGGGAGCACAATTGCAAGGACGGCCAATATTCTTCTGCAAAGGTCCACCGCTCCCTTACAGTAGTGCCGAAGGATTCCAGCCGGATGCCCGAGAGCTTTTCTGACTATGAGGTCACGCTGGAGCCGCTAAATGGATTGGAGCCGGAGATTCTCGATGGAGTATAAAGAAGAAGATTTCCTTCAGATTTCGGGATTACAGCATTTTCAATTTTGCCGCCGCCAGTGGGCGCTGATTCATTTGGAACAGCAATGGGCGGAAAACCTTCGCACTGTGGAAGGCGCGCTTCTCCATCAGCGGGCTCACGATGCATCCCAGCGGGAACGTCGGGGCGAGCTGGTGATTACCCGGGATATGCGGGTGTTTTCAGCAGCCCTTGGCATTTCAGGCTCCTGCGATGTGGTGGAATTTAAAAAATCCGAAACCGGGGTCCCCCTTTCCGGGATGGAGGGGAAATATCAGCCCTATCCCATCGAATACAAGCGGGGTTCCCCCCGGACGGACCATGCCAACCATTTACAGCTTTGCGCGCAGGCCATGTGTTTGGAAGAGATGCTCTGCTGTGACATCCCGGAAGGGGCACTGTATTACGGCGAAATACGCCGCCGGGAAAAAGTGGTCTTTACCGAAGAGCTTCGCCAGGAGGTAAAGGCCGCATTGGAGGAGATGCATCAGCTGTACCAGCGCGGCCATACGCCAAAGGTGCGGCCCAGCAAATCCTGCAACGCCTGTTCGCTCAAAGAGCTGTGCCTGCCAAAGCTGGCAAAGAAGAAATCGGCCGCAAAATACTTGCGGGAACGTTTGGAGGAACAGCCATGAGGAATTTACTCAACACCCTGTTCGTTACCACTGAAAATGCTTATCTCACCTTGGAAGGGGAAACGGTGGTAGTCAACTGTGAAAAAGAGAAAATCGGGCAATTCCCACTGCATAACCTTTCCGGGATTGTTTCTTTTTCATATGCAGGGGCTTCCCCTGCGCTAATGGGAGCCTGCGCACAAAAGGGTATTGGGCTCAGCTTTTGCACGCCCCGGGGAAGATTCCTGG
Source organism: Clostridiales bacterium (assembly GCA_019418545.1). GTDB lineage: Bacteria > Bacillota > Clostridia > Oscillospirales > Acutalibacteraceae > Heritagella_A. The sequence continues at coordinate 6,623 of DYBQ01000098.1, forward strand.
CCAGGGCCTCTGGTATTTCCAATGGGAATGTACTGCTTCGCCGCGCCCAATACCGGGCGGCAGATGATTTGAATGTAAGCTGCCGGATTGCCCGGAACATGATTTTTGGCAAGCTGTATAATACCCGATGGAGTATTGAACGTACCCGCCGGGACCACAAGCTCCGCATTGATGAAGGACGCTTTCAATCCGCATCGGAAACCATCCAAAAGCTTTTGCCGGCAGTATTGCACGAGACCAACTTGGAAGCATTGCGAGGATTGGAAGGTGCCGGTGCAACGGCTTATTTTGCCATATTCGATGACATGATTCTGCGGGAAAAGGAAAATTTCTATTTCCACAACCGCACCCGCCGGCCGCCGCTGGACAATATCAACGCCTTGCTCTCCTTTGCCTACAGTCTTCTGAGTAATGACTGTGCATCAGCACTGGAAAGCGCAGGGCTGGATGCCT
>DYBQ01000098.1:7085-8692 GCA_019418545.1 Clostridiales bacterium
TGCCTATGTGGGATTTTTACACCGTGACCGGCCCGGAAGGAGTTCGCTGGCACTTGATTTGATGGAAGAACTGCGTCCCTGTATGGCTGACCGATTTGTTTTGACACTGGTCAACAACCGAATCGTAAACGGAAGTGATTTTTCCCAGTCAGAAAGCGGGGCCGTCGAGCTTTCGGAGCAAGGCCGCAAAAAGTTTTTGAAAAGCTGGCAGGAAAGAAAACAGGAAACTATTTCTCATCCTTTTTTGGAAGAAAAAATCCCTTGGGGATTGGTGCCTTATATACAGGCGCTGCTGCTTGCCCGCTATCTGCGGGAAGATTTGGATGAATATCCCCCTTTCCTTTGGAAATGAGGCATAGCCATGATGGTTTTAATTACTTATGATGTCAATACCGAAGACGCTGCTGGCAGAAAGAGGCTGCGTAAAATCGCAAAGCAGTGTGTGAATTATGGGCAGCGCGTTCAAAATTCCGTTTTTGAGTGTGTACTGGATGCGGCGCAGTGCAGACAGCTGCAGCATACCTTGTTGTCCATTATGGACACAGAAAAAGACAGCCTGCGTTTTTACTATCTGGGGACGCACTATCAGACAAAGGTGGAACATTTTGGCTCAAAGCCTTCATATGAACCGGAAGGCGTATTATTGATTTAGAAGTGCGAAGAGGAAGTGCTCATAAAAAGCCAGGAGGTTCGCACCGAAAAATCAGATAAAAGTTTAGTATTTAAGCAATATATATTTTGAGCTGTAATGGTTTTTTGATAAAGCCAGCAGAAAAATATATATTTTGCACAAGTGTATTGAACTATTTTATGCACTTGTGCTGTCCCACCCCACACGGGGTGGGTGGATTGAAATGAGTTGCAACGCTACTGACTCTACTTGCTTATTGTCCCACCCCACACGGGGTGGGTGGATTGAAATGATTCTAAAACTACCAAGCTCAAACGGTTTTGAAGTCCCACCCCACACGGGGTGGGTGGATTGAAATTTCAATTTAATTTCCAGATTCTTTGCACCTGCTGGTCCCACCCCACACGGGGTGGGTGGATTGAAATGGACTGGAATTCAAGAAGTTTTTGGCTCAATTTGGGTCCCACCCCACACGGGGTGGGTGGATTGAAATTATAAAGTGTATTATCCGAATGAATATTGGTTCAGGTCCCACCCCACACGGGGTGGGTGGATTGAAATAATTCAGCAGAAAAGGCAGTAGGTGATACAGTTGGTCCCACCCCACACGGGGTGGGTGGATTGAAATTATATGACCCTCGTTTGGATGATTATAAAATTGGTCCCACCCCACACGGGGTGGGTGGATTGAAATAGACAAATCATTAAATTTTTCACCAAACAGCTCCAGTCCCACCCCACACGGGGTGGGTGGATTGAAATAGGCAGGCCATAATGGCATCCTGATATGTAGGGAGTCCCACCCCACACGGGGTGGGTGGATTGAAATTTGTTTTGCTCCATGGGCAATGGCGTTACAGGCCAGTCCCACCCCACACGGGGTGGGTGGATTGAAATTGATGTAGACACGAGCAACACGTGTGTTGGCGCGTCCCACCCCACACGGGGTGGGTGGATTGAAATCTCCGGTGCCGCC
>DYBQ01000099.1 GCA_019418545.1 Clostridiales bacterium
TTTGTTCATGTCCCATCTTCCAGCTGCAATCCACTCCCCGCAAGGGGTCGGTAACAACCATCTTCTTGGTTTAAACGAATTTTTTCTTCGCTGCAATCCACTCCCCGCAAGGGGACAAAAAAGCCCTTTCCGGTTTTTCCCGGAAAGGGCTTTCTCCTGTTTATAAAAGGATTTGCAGTTGTGCCGGCAAAAAAATAAGGCCGCCATACCTTTTGGGTACAGCGGCCTGTTTTTGTGGGGGATTATCGCAATCAGGCTTTGCCGACAGAGCCGAACAGCTCCATCTTCTCCTTAACGGTAGCCTTGATGGCCTCGAAGCCGGGAGCCAGCAGCTTGCGGGGGTCGAAGCCCTTGCCCTGCAAATCCTTGCCAGCCTCGATGTACTCACGGGTAGCAGCGGCAAATGCCAGCTGGCACTCGGTGTTCACGTTGATTTTGGAAACGCCCAAATCAATGGCCTTCTTAATCATGTCGGCAGGGATACCGGTGCCGCCATGGAGAACCAGAGGCATTGTGCCGGTCTTCTGCTGGATAGCATCCAGAGCGTCAAAGCGCAGGCCGGGCCAGTTCTCGGGATATTTGCCGTGGATGTTGCCGATGCCGGCAGCCAGCATGGTAACGCCCAAATCAGCAATCATCTTGCACTCATCGGGGTCGGCCACTTCACCGGCGCCAATCACTCCGTCCTCTTCGCCGCCGATGGAGCCAACCTCGGCTTCCACGGACATGCCCTTGGACTCGGCAATGGCAACCAGCTCTTTGGTCTTCTCAATGTTCTCTTCAATGGGATAGTGAGAGCCGTCGAACATAATGGAGGAGAAGCCAGCCTCGATGCAGGCTTTTGCGCCCTCATAGCTGCCGTGGTCCAGGTGCAGAGCCACCGGAACGGTGATTTTCAGCTCTTCCAGCATACCGTTAACCATGCCAACAATGGTCTTATAGCCGCACATATACTTGCCTGCGCCCTCGGAAACACCCAGGATAACAGGGGAATTGAGCTCCTGTGCAGTGAGCAGGATGGCCTTGGTCCATTCCAGGTTGTTGATGTTGAACTGTCCTACAGCATAGTGGCCAGCCTTGGCCTTGGTCAGCATTTCTTTTGCAGATACTAACATTTTCAGTCCTCCATTTTTAAATTTTCCCTTTCGGCCGCAAAGCCGAAACGGCAATAAAGTAACAAAATCAGGCTGGATTCATTATATCCCATTTATAGTGGAAAATCAAGGGCAGCAGCAGATTTCAGGAAGAAACTGCTGTATCATGCCATTTTCTGTACTTCCATTTGCTGTGCAGCATCGGATTTTAACTGTTTTCTAAAAATCAGCCGGAACAAAAACCGTGCCAGCGGGCCGCAGTATAAAAGCTGCCAGAGCAGTGCCATGGGGAAATTACAGCCAAAGGTTTGAATCCAGGTGCCAAAGCTGGGCTCTTTAAACAGCAGTGTTGCAATAAGGCTCATCACCGGGCACATGATGCAAACAATCATAGTCGAAATGGCATAGGTGATAAACTGAGGGCGGTCGGTGGGACGCATAAACGAAAAAGCCAAACGGGCCGCCAGCTTTTCCACCACAAAAAATTCCAGCACAAAGGCAATGGGCACCATAATGGGCATTTCATGCAGCGCCAGCAAAAAGGTCTCGTTGGTAACGCCGCCGGTATTCAGGGCTACGTTATACACAATCATTCCATACACCATGATACAGGCCATGATGACAGTGAACACAACATTTTGAAATTTGGTCTTGGGCATAGAGATACTCCTTTTCATTTCCTTATTGATTTTGGTGCACACAAAAAAAGAAACGGCAACGGAACTTTCGTCTCGCTGCCGTTTCTTCCACGGTGACTACCATTCATTGCTATTGATTATAGCACATTTTTTCCTGTTATGTAAGGGCTTTTGCCGCATTTATTTTTTCCGCCAATTCGTTGAGATACACCCAGCGCTCGGTTTTTTCCTCGAGCTTTTTTTCCAGCTCTTCTTTTTCGGAAAGAAGGCCGGGCAGCAAGTCGAACCGGGAAGCGTTTTCCTCGATTTCCCGCTCCTTCTTAGCAATGGCCTCTTCCAGGGCGGCAATGTCGTCGTCAATGGTTTCAAACTCCCGCTGCTCCTTAAAGGAAAATTTGAGCTTCGGCTCCCGCTTGGGCTTTTCCTTCTTTTTGGGGGCTTCCCTGGCTTCTGCTTCCGGCTGAGGCGCTGCGGCGCGGTAATCGGTATAGCCGCCCAGATAGGGAGTCAGGGTTCCGTCCGTTTCAAACACAAACACATGCTCTGCCGTCCTGTCAAGAAAATACCGGTCGTGGGACACCGACACCACCGCACCGGAAAAGCTGTCCAGATAGTCCTCCAGGATGGTCAGGGTCTGAATGTCCAAATCGTTGGTGGGCTCGTCCAGCAGCAGGATGTTTGGGGCGGTCATCAGGATGCACAAAAGATACAGCCGCCGCTTTTCCCCACCGGAAAGCCTGCCTACCGGCGCATGCTGCATGGCTCCGGGGAACAGGAATTTTTCCAGCATCTGGGAGGCGGTCAAGGTGCCTTCGGGGGTCTCGGTTTGCCAGGCAATGTCCCGGATGGTGTCCAGTACGGTTTTGTTGTCGCCCAGCCCCTCGCACTCCTGGGAGAAATAGCCGATTTTTACGGTTTCGCCAATGCGCACTTCGCCGCTGTCCGGCGGCACAATGCCCTGCATCACCCGCAAAAGGGTGGTTTTGCCGCAGCCGTTTGGGCCGATAATGCCCAGTCTATCCCGGCGCAAAAGGTTATAGGAGAAATCGTGAAACAGCACCTTTTCCCCATAGGATTTGGAAACGGAATCAATCTCCACGATTTTCTTGCCCAGCCGTGTCTGCAAAGAAGAAAGCTCCATCTCCTGCTCCGGGATGGGCGCTTTGGCCGCATCCTTCAGCTCTTCAAAGCGGTTGACCCGGAACTGGGCTTTGGTGGTTCTAGCCCGTGCGCCCCGGTGAATCCATTCCAGCTCCTTTCGGTACAGGGCTTTTTTCTTTCGCAGGGAAGCGGCTTCCATGGCCTCCTTTTCGGCCTTCATTTCCAGATATTTGCTGTAGTTGGCGGGATAGGGGGTCAAAATGCCGCCATCCAGCTCCACCATACGGTTGCACACCCGCTCCAAAAAATACCGGTCATGGGTAACCATGAGCAGTGCGCCCCGATAGCCTGCCAGATAGGTTTCCAGCCATTCCACCGTCTCGCTGTCAATGTGGTTGGTGGGCTCGTCCAAAATGAGCAGCTCCACCTGTCCGGCCAGCGCGGCCGCCATGGCAACCCGCTTTTTCTGCCCGCCGGAAAGGGTGGACACGTCCTGCTCAAAGTTTGTGATGCCCAGCCGGGTAAGCATGGCCCGGCACTCAAACTCTGCCGATTCCTTTTGATTTTGGGCGGCATGACGGAGCACCTCCTGCCAAACCGTGGTGCCGGGGGTAAAATCCGGGCTTTGGGGAAGATATCCCACCCGCATTCCCGAAGCAGTAATGCGCTTGCCGCTGTCGGCATCTTCCATTCCGGCGCACACCCGAAGGAAGGTGGATTTTCCCGTACCGTTCACGCCAATCACGCCGATGCGGTCGCCGGTTTCAATGGTCAAATCCACATGGTCCATCAGCGGCTTTATGCCATAGTTTTTCGTAATCTGTTCCAGTGTTAAAACAATCATGGAGTTTCCTTTCTATATGCCATTATGATTTTCTTCTCAATTCCCGTGCTTTTGCTCCCAGCCGCATGGCAGAGGATACCAACAAAATTCCCAGCGCCAGAGAACCGGCCACGCCCAGGGTGGAGAGCAGGCTTTCCAAAAACAGCTCGGTTTCCCCGTTGATGCCGTGCTGCATGGTGTAGTAAATGCCGCCGCCGGGAACCAAGGGGAACAAAGCAATGAGCAAAAACACCGTTACCGGCGTTTTGGTCACCCGGGCCATAATTTCACAATACAGGGAAAGGGCTACCGCCGCCAGAAAATAGGAAGCGATACTGGGCAAAAAGGCCGAACACAGCAGATAAACGCCCCAGGAAATGCCGCCGCCCAGACCCACGGGGATGAGCCGTTTTCCCTGAATATTAAAGATGATGGAATAGCCAATGCAGCCGATAAAGCTGTAGAGGCAGGGCAAAAGCCCGTCTTTTAGAATCATAATCCAGTCCATATCCGCCCCTCCTTACAGTCCGGGAATCAGGCGTGCCCCATAGACCGCCATCACAGCGCCCAGGGCAATAAACACGGCAATCAGGAACACCTCTGCAATTTTGGAAACGCCGGACATCAAATCCCCGGCCAGAATATCCCGAATGCAGTTGGTGAGGGCGATGCCCGGCACCAGGTTCATAAGCACGCCGATGATGACCATGTCGGCATTGCTGGCAAGCCCCAGCTTGACGGAAAGGATGGCCAGTGTGCCGATGAGGAAGCTCTCCACCATGAGGGAGAAAAACTGGTTGGCTTCCAGCTTGCTGAGCAGGGAGTGAAGCAGGCACACCAAAACAGCAGTTGGGAAAGCGCAGGCTGCATCGAAAAAATCCCCGCCGAAAATCATGGCAAAGGCAGAGCCTACCAGCGCCCAGCCCAAACAGGTGAGCGGGAGAGAATAGACAGGCCGCCCGGGAATTTTGGAAAGCTCTTGCCGGATGGCGGAGAATTCCGGTTTTTCCCGGCATACCCGGCGGCACAAATCGTTCACGGCCATAACCTTATCAAAATCGGTGCCGCGGGAGCGCACCCGGACGCTTTTGGAGATATTTTCCCCTTCGGGGGTAACAATCGTGGCAATAATGGTGGTGGGGACACAATAAACCTGGCCATTAACGCCATAAGCGGCGAAAACCCGCTCCATGGATTCCTCTACCCGATAGATTTCCGCGCCGTTTTGCAAAAGCAGGCGGCCAATATCGGCAGAAAGATTTAATAATTCATGATATTCCAATGAAAAAACCTCTTTGCTAAAAAATAGAAAGATAAGAATTTGCTGCGAAGCCTATTATAGAGTCCAGAGCGATTTAGCCCCTTTAGACTCTGCTGAACGCTCCGCGCCAAGTATATCACATTTTCCGGTTTGAAACAATCCGCGCCCCTTCTTGCATTTCTTTCATGAATCTCTTATAATATACCCGGAAGCCCTCCCTGTTTTCCGTGTCCCGGAACTGATTTCAGAACGGTAACGCACCTTTTCAAAAACTTGGATGTGCTTCCCTCAAAATTACGCGCTGCATCCTACTATGGAGCAGCAGCAGGAGGAATACTTATGAAAAACAAAACATCCACCCGAAGCCGCGGCCTGTTCCACAAGGACAATATGCAGGACACCATCCTGCTTTGTCTCTTCATCGCCATTATTTTGGTGCTGGCCTTTACCCCGCTGGGCATGATTCAGCTGCCTCTCATTAAGGCTACGATTCTGCACGTGCCCGTTATCATCGGCTCTGTTCTGTTTGGGCCCAAAAAGGGCGCAGTGCTGGGCTTCCTGTTTGGCCTTTGCAGCTTCGTCAGCAACACCTTTACGCCCACTGCCCTGTCCTTTGCCTTTTCTCCCCTCATTCCCGCGCCGGGCACTGACAGCGGCAGCTGGTGGGCTTTGGTAGTCTGCTTTATCCCCCGGATTCTGGTAGGCATTTTGCCTTGGTATGTGTTTCAGCTGCTGCGCCTTCCCTTTAAAAAGGAAAACTATCAGCTGCGCACCATCCAGCTCATCATTACCGGCGCGGTGGGTGCTTTTATCAATACCGCTTTTGTCATGGGGCTAATCTTCGTCCTCTTCCGCGATGCCTATGCTGCACTGAAGGGCGTTGGCGTTGACGCTGTACTGGGCCTGATTATGGGCGTGGTAGCCGCCAACGGCGTGCCGGAGGCCATTGCTGCTGCGGTGCTCACTGGTGCGGTGTGCCTGCCCATGCAGAAGCTGATGAAGCGCGATTCGCTGAAAAACGGCGCTCCTAAAAAATAAGCAATACCGAGGTGAAACACCATGATTGTCGCCATTGATATGGGCAACACCAACGCAGTGATTGGCTGTATGGAAGGGGAAAAGCTCATTTTCACTTCCCACATCAGCACCGACCGCTCCAAAACGGTGGATGAATATGCCCTGCTTTTCAAGGGGATTTTTGAAATGAACCACATCGACCCCAAAACACTGGACGGAGGGATTATTTCTTCTGTAGTGCCCATGCTGCGCCCGGTGCTTCGTGACGCAGTGCAGGTACTCACCGGAAAAAAGCCTCTGCTGGTGGGAGCGGGTGTCAAAACGGGGCTCAATATCAAAATCGATAACCCTGCCCAGCTGGGCGGCGACTTGGTGGTGGCTGCTGTGGCGGCCTGTGCCAAATATCCCCGTCCCATTGTGATTTTTGACATGGGAACCGCCACCACGGCCTCTGTGATTGACCAGAACGGAAGCTATTTGGGCGGTATGATTATCCCCGGTTTGCGGGTGGCGGTGGACGCCCTTTCAGCAAGAGCTTCCCAGCTGCCCCTGAACATCAGCCTGGAAGCGCCGGAGCACCTGATTGGCACCAACACCATCGACTGTATGCGCTCCGGGGCGATTTATGGCAACGCCGCTATGATTGACGGTATTATCGACCGGGTAGAAGAGGAACTGGGCGCGCCGGTCACGGCAGTGGCCACCGGTAATCTGGTTTCTCTGGTAACGCCCTATTGCGAAAGAAGGATTCATGAAGAGCCGAACCTGCTGTTGCGGGGGCTGGGGCTTCTCTATGAAAAGAACTGCCGGAAACCTTCCGAACCGGCCTCTCGGGGGGTGAACCCGTGATTTTAGCGGTTGATATTGGAAATACACAAATTGTGGTGGGCTGTCTGGAAGGGGAAAAGCTGATTTCCTCCTTCCGGCTGGCAACCGACCGGTCCCGTACAGCGGAGGAATATACCCTGCTTCTTTCCGGCATTTTTGCCATGCGGGGCATTCATGCTGAACAAATCGATGGCGGCATTGTGTCCTCGGTGGTGCCGGTGCTCCGTCCGGTGTTCCGGGACGCCATGGAAAAGATTACCGGAAAGCGTCCATTGATAGTAGGAGCCGGGGTGAAAACCGGTCTGAACATTAAAACCGACATTCCCGCCCAGGTGGGCAGCGACCGCATTGTGGACGCAGTGGCGGCCTGTGCGAAATATCCCCTGCCCATTATGATTGTGGATATGGGTACTTCCAGCACCATTTCAGTCATTGACAAAAAGAAGAATTTTTTGGGCGGCATGATTATCCCCGGCCTGCGGCTGGCAGTGGACGCTCTTTCTGCAAGGGCTTCCCAGCTGCCCCAAAACATCAGCCTGGAGCCCCCGGAAAAGATGATTGGCACCAACACGCTGGACTGTATGAAATCCGGCTCGGTCTATGGCAGCGCCGCCATGCTGGACGGACTGATTGCCAGAGTTGAGCGGGAAATGGGAGAACCGGTGACTGTGGTGGCTACGGGAGGCAATATGTCCATGGTAGCGCCTCTTTGTCGGAAAAAGCTCCATGTAGAGCCGGATTTGTTGCTCCACGGCCTGCGGATTCTATACGAGAAGAACCAAAAGAAATAGTTTTGTTTCCAAAGACAATGCTCATGTGCCTTACAGTAACTCAACTTTGAATTTGAAGAGGTATGGAATGTTTAAGGTGATAAAGGAAAAATTTGTTGTCATTGGCAAAGAGGGTTCAACGTTAGACGGCGAAGGATTTATCCAGAAATTGTGGAATGATGCAAATAGTCATTTTAGTGAAGTAGCACATCTGGCAAAGAAAGATGCAAATGGAAGTATTGTGGGAATTTGGGGCGCCATGTCTGATATTTCTCACTCGTTTAAACCATGGGAAGATGACTTTCGTAAAGGTTTGTATCTGGCAGGAGTGGAATGTGTTGATAATGCAGAAGCGCCTGATGGATGGACAAAATGGACGATACCAAGTTATGAATATATAGTTGTTGAAAATCATAATGGAGTGTTTGAAGAAACCATTGGACAAATGACTGAGGAAGGGATTGCTCTGGTCGCGGCAGTTCATGATTATACCGACCCAGCAACCGGAAAGGGATATCTGTATTTCCCGATAAGAAAAGTTTAATCAATCCCAGAGACAAAACTTTTTCTTCCATGTTTCTTAGGCAGCCTATCTATGCTTTCCTGATAGAAAAGCAGAATAAAACTTCACACAAAAGCGCCCATCCTGTTTTCGGGCGCTTTTGTTGATTCCAAATATACAGGAGAAATACCATGATACCCAATCAATTGCGCATTGCCGTGGTGCAAAAGCGCCGCGATGCTTATGACAGGGACAAAAACACACAGCTTGGGCTTGCCTGTATGCAGGAAGCCAAAAACATGGGCGCCGATTTGATTTTGTTCCCCGAATGCTGGATTACCGGATATGAATTCCCGGAATTTGATGACAGGATTCCCATAGAAGAAATTGAAAAAACGGATGCTTTTCGCCAGTGGGCTGCTTCTGCCATGGAAGAAGACGACCCTCATTTGCTGGCTTTTCAAAAAGCCGCCCGGGAAATGGAAATCGGCGTGGTGATTACCGGTTATACCAAAGGCAGACGCCGTCCCCGAAACACGGCAATCCTCATTGACCGCAGCGGAGAAATTCTCCTCAAATACAGTAA